>JAWOGX010000033.1:0-14847 GCA_046496455.1 Bacteroidales bacterium
CAGCAATGTATTGAGGAGGCAGTCAACAACAACACCTCGCTAAAAATCAGCCGCCTGAATGTGGAGATGCAGCGCAACACCCTCCAGCAGGCAAAGGCCTCCATGCTGCCAACCCTGACCGCCAATGCCAGCCATGGCTATAACTGGGGCCAGACCATTGACCTTTACACCAACCAGTTTGCGTCCGAACGTGTCCAGACCAACAACTTCTACCTGCAGACAGGTGTTACCCTGTTCAACGGTTTCCGGCTCCTTAATATGGCAACCCAGCAGCACCTGAACCTGATGGCACGGCAGCTCGACAGTGACCAAGCCCTCAACGATATTATGCTCAATGTTGCCACCGCGTATATGCAGGTGCTCTATAGCACAGAACAGCTCAATGTAGCCGATGGGCAGCTTGGGATCACGCAGCAGCAGCTCACCCGTACAAGGCAACTGGTGGAAGGCGGGATGCTCGCAAGGGGGGAACTTCTTGCCCTTGAAGCGCAGGTGGCAGCCGAAGAGGTAAATGTGGTGCGGGCAGAAAATGCTCTTGACCTGGCTTACCTTACACTGTCTCAGGTGATGAACCTCCCGGCAGGCTCCGCATTCCAGATTGCCATTCCCGGGTTGGATTCGCTTGAAATTTCACAAACATTGCTCCTTACACCAATCCAGATCTATCATACTGCCCTGGGAATACAACCCCGGATCAAGGCTTCTGAGGTGATGGTCGCCGGTGCAGATGCCGGTGTGAAGGCAGCAAGGGGGGGCGCTCTTCCGACACTCTTTCTTTCCGGGTCATTGGGCACGGGTTTTTCAGGTGCCAGAAAGGATTACACGCCCACGTTTTCAGGATTTGCCCCAAACGGGATGTTTACCTCCTCTTTCGATACCGTGTATGCACCGGAATTCACCATCACCGAAACGCTCAGGCCATTCGGCAATCAGATCAATGATAACTTCAACCAGTCAGTGGCACTCTACCTCTCCATCCCCATTTTCAGCGGACTGCAGAATCATACAGCCATCAAAAACGCACGGCTCTCCCTGGCAAACGCCCGTTACAACCTCGAGATCCAGCAGCAGCAACTTTTCCAGGAGATACAACAGGCCCATGCCGATGCCAACGCCGCCATGAAAAACTACCTCGCGGCGAAAAAATCGCTCGACGCCCTCAACGAGTCCTTTCTTTATGCATCTGAGCGTTTCAGCGTAGGAATGATCAACAGCCTCGAATACAACGATGCCAAGAATCGTTTGATGGCGGCCGAGGCACAGATGCTTGGCGCCAGGTACGAGTATATCTTCAAAACCAGACTCCTCGATTTCTTTATGGGAAAAGAGATTACCCTCTGACAAATCAATACCTTTGCTTCATCAGAAAACAACCCTGATATCATGAAAAAGAAAACCCTCTATATCATTATCGGTGCTGCAGTACTGCTCCTTATCATCCTTATGGTAGGGAAAAAACAGGGCTGGATCGGGAAAGACAAATCAGTAAAAGTCGCTGTTGAGAAAGCACAGCGGAGGAGTATCACTGAGATCGTTACCGCCACCGGAAAGATACAGCCCGAGGTGGAGCTGGTCATCACCCCTGATGTATCGGGCGAGATTGTGGAGTTGTATATCGAAGAGGGAGTCAAAGTGAAAAAGGGGCAACCCCTGGCGCGCATCAATCCCGAGAACTACAAATCATACCTGGAGCAGATGGAAGCTGGCGTTAATGCACAGCGTGCCAACCTTGCCAATGCCCGGGCCAGGCAGATCCAGATTGAAGCACAGCTCCTGAAGAGCAGGAAGGAAAATGACCGCATCAGCGCCCTCCACAAAAAGGGAGCTGTGTCTGATGCAGAATACGAGGCAGCCGGGACAGCCTATGAGGTGGCCTCCGCCGAACTGGATGCTGCAAAACAGAGTGTCCAGGCAGCGCTCTATTCCGTCAGGAGTTCTGAAGCATCCCTTAAAGATGCCAGGGTAAACCTTACCAAAACCACACTCCTTGCGCCGATGGATGGCACCATTTCACGCCTCTCGAAGAAGAAAGGGGAGAGGGTGGTAGGGACTTCCCAGTTTGAAGGGACCGAAATCATGCGCATAGCAGACCTCACCTCCATGGAGGTCAACATCGAGGTGAGTGAGAATGACATCACCCGTGTCAAGCTTAATGACACAGCAACAGTTGAAGTGGATGCTTTCCGCGACAGGAAGTTCACCGGTGTGGTCACCAGGATTGCCAATTCTGCAATCAGCGGAGTAGCAGGCTTTTCCACCGATCAGGTTACCAATTTTGAAGTTAAAATCCGCCTCCTGAGATCATCCTATGAGGATCTCATCCCTGCGGATAGCCCGGATTCGTCTCCATTTCGTCCGGGTATGTCTGCCAGTGTGGATATTATGACGGCCCTGGCGGAGGATGTGATTGCCGTGCCCATTGAGGCAGTTACTACCCGCAAGGATACGACAGGATCAAGGTTGGATACCTACAAAAAGGTCAAGGATAAACCCGCTGCCGAGAAAAGCGAAGAAGAGAAACAGCGGGAGAAAAAGGCCCAGCTGGAAGAACTGAAGCAGTATGTGTTTGTTTACGGCAATGGAGAGGTAAGGATCCGTGAAGTGAAGTCAGGTATTCAGGATACTGAATTCATGCAAATTAAGGATGGTATCCGGGAAGGGGAGGAGGTTGTCATCGCACCCTATGGTGCAATAACCAAAGATCTCAAAAGTGGTGACAAAGTGAAGAGGGTGACCAGGGATGAATTATTCCAGGAATAGTCCTGTCATGACCAGAATTCTGGCCATCGAATCCTCAACTACGGTCTGTTCTGTTGCAGTGTGTGATCAGGACAAAGTGCTTGCACTGCGTGAGGTCAATGATGGGTATAAACATGCAGTATTGCTCACCAGGTTTATTGAAGAAGTGCTTAAAGAAACAGGAACGGCTGCATCAGACCTGGATGCGGTGGCCGTGAGTAAGGGTCCCGGCTCCTACACCGGATTGCGGATCGGGGTCTCGGCCGCCAAAGGGATTTGTTTTGCTCACCGGATACCGCTTATCGCCGTTTCAGCCCTGGAAGGTATCGCGCTCAGGCTGGCAGCGGAACTTACCCCGCAGGATGTGATCATACCAATGATTGATGCAGGCCGGATGGAGGTTTATGCCTCAGTCTGGTCGGGCCGGATGGAAGAAATGGAGCCCTTGCAGGCCAGGATTATCAGTGGTGACAGCTTTGATCACCTGATGCAATCCGGCTCCCTGGTCCTGGCTGGAAACGGGGCTTCGAAATGCAGGGGCCTTTTTCAGGGAAACCCTGATGTCATTATCCGGGATGATATTTTGCCTTCAGCAAGATGGATTCATCCCCTGGCCAATAATGCTCTGAAAAACCATCATTTTGAAGACCTGGCCTATTTTGAACCGCTCTATTTAAAAGAGTTTGTAGCGGGTAAACCGAGGGTGAAAGGCCTTTTCTGAAAGCAGGCGCGATGCTGCATTAAAACCGGTATCTGAGCCCGGTGTATAAACCAAGTGAAATAATGTGAGGTTTTGGTGACTCCTGATGACTCACCCCCTGAAGTGCATGGCGGTAAACCGGTGAAAAGCTGGCACGCCAGTGTTCCCCGAATTGCATACTCACATCCAACCCTGCGACCCCACTCAGGTAAAAACGGCGCATCCCGTCAGTGGTGCCCATTTCTGTGGTCTCTTCGCTTGTCACAAGAACAACCTTGTTGCCGGTGAGCACATTTCCACCTACCCCGGCCCTGATGTCAAGATTAACTTTTCGGTCAATCAATGTATAAACCCCCGTCACCGGAACTTCAACATACGAAAATTTCTGTATGAATTCACCGGTGTTTACCGCAAGCAGCGGATTCTTAGCCATTTCGCTCCTGATATTCTCATTGAAATGGACAACCCCGAACTGGTTGTAAACCGGCTTCTGAATGCTGAGTAATGCAATCTCTCCGCTGCCATAGGTAAGTGGGGCAGCGAACTGATGCGTTGCAATACCCGTGGAAATACCTATACGTTGAGTAATCCCGAAATCCATTGTGACCCCGTAGGATACAGAGGGTTTGTTGACCAGTTCTTTCGACGAAGCAACTATATCATGCTGGTAAAACTCGTAAACCTGTCCGGTGGAATAGGAATATTGCTGGTAAAGATTGGTAAGGTAATAATTTGCATAGGTTTGCCCGGCCAGGCCTGCAACGGCAAAACGTCCGCCGTAGGCGTTATTGCCGTTGTCCGGAACATCGATGAAAGTTGGGATGGCATCCTGACCCGGAGGCAGACTTGTGATAAGATACGGATACCCAGCTTCAGGAATGACCAGGTCGTCAGTAAAGTCGTATGGACTATCCTGAACCGTCAGCATTGTAAACAATTGTTGCATCGGAGGAAGCTTTCCGGTTTGCGGCTCCAGATAAGCCTGCAGCAAGGAATTCCTGCCTGATGGAACGGGAATGCCATTATTCCCGTCTGGAGCTTTTTCAGTAGGATGTACCGGGGTTACAACTACATCCGGCAATTCAGGTCGTGGCTGATGGCTGGCGAGTTGCTGCTGCCCTTCTCCCGGCAGCAAAATTTCCTGTTGCGGGGAATAAAGGATAGCGGCCAGGTATCCGGTGATAAAGGCCAGAATCACTGCTGCAACTGCAAGAAACCTTCTGCGGAGCAAAGCCACCCTGGCCCGTTTCCCGTTCCCTATGCTCTGCTCCAGACGGTTCCAGACAGAAGCCGGCGGCGAAACCTGGTATTCGCCGAACGATTCTTTTACCCGTTTGTCTATCTGATAATCCTGCAGTGTCATTGTATTGTTGTTTTCCTGTTGCCTGTTTATTGAGTTATAGGTATGATGACTGTTCCCCTGGCCATGGCATCATAAGTATGTTTCAGACGCTCCTGTAAGATTGCCCTTGCCCTGCTCAGGTTTGATTTAGAGGTCCCTTCCGAGATGCCCAGCTGCTGCCCTATTTCCTTGTGGTTATACCCTTCAACGGCATAAAGCAGGAATACCATCCTGTACTGAGGGGAGAGTTTTTGCACAGCTTCCATGATTTCAGTTGCAGAAATCTCTTCCAGGATATGTTCAACACTCGCTGTGGACTGGTTCCGGATATTTTCCGCAATGGCCATCATTCGGTGCGCCCTGCGATATTTCTCCAGTGCAGTGTTTACCATTATCCTTCTCATCCAGCCCTCAAAAGAGCCTTCTCCCTGATACTGACTGATATTCGTGAATATTTTCATAAACCCGTCATGAAGCGTGTCTTCTGCTTCAGCATGATCTGCAGAGTAAGCAAGGCATACACCAAACAACCTGGCCGAAAAGGTCTCATACAATACCTTTTGCCACCTTGGGTCGCTCCGCTTGCACCCATCTATCATCTCATGGATTGCACGTTGCTCTTCCACTTATTCACACTTCATTAGGGTGGATGATTCAGTCTTCATTTTGGTTGCGTTGATCCTGTCTGAGGTTTGTGAACCAGATCACGCAACCTTTGTTTATTTCATACATCTGTATTCAGAAGAAACCAAAAAATCTCAGTCTATCCGAAAAAACCCTCTTGCATGGATCCGTTCCAATACCACTTCTGCTGCTGATCATTCTGATTGGTTGTAACAAAGATACAAAAGATATCACTTCAGGATCAACCACATATTCAGGATGAATAGCCTTACTACTGCATCATCATAAAATATTAATCATTCAATATTCAACAGACCATGAAAAAAATATTGACCGCAATTCTTGTGCTGACCTTAATGTCAGGTGCCATTGCACAAACAACACAGACATCAAACAACAAAGGATCACTGTCACATTCAATCAGTGTACACCTTGTCAATGTTAACCAAAATTCAAACTATTATCCATGGATCTACCCTTGCTTTGATTGCTTCTGGTATCCGGGATTCGCACAACAAAACAGCTTTCTGCCCGGCGTTTCCTATTCGGTCTCTTACAAAGGGATGTTTGCCAGGATCGGATTCAATGGAATGGCAACGAGTGAACATTCAAAAGATGACTATTATTCCACACATCTGTCAAGACATGCGATCATGCCATACATTGGTGCCGGTGGCAAGGTAGCCATGAAAAGGCATTCCTTTCTGTACGGAGTTGATATTCTGCTGCGGATGGATGAATACAACTCAGAATATGAATATAAAAATCCTGAGAATAATTATTTGCAGAAGACCCAGGAGCTGGACTACGGCGTCAGCCCTTTTATCGGGTTTGGCTTTAAGATTAACGAGAGGTTGTCACTCCATGCTGAGTCGGCCCTCAGAGTAACAGGGTTCAAACAGACCTCTTCTACCGAATACCCGAATTCCATCAACGATCCTGTTAAATCAAAAAAGACCGGCTCCAGGATCAGGGCCAATGCCCTGAGCCAGGTCGGTCTCGATATCAAACTTTAACGGAAGAGCTCTTATTGCTTCCCGTGGTTGCAGTTGTGGGTTTTTGTCTCTGTTGAACCACTTTCGGTTTTATGCCCAGTGCACTTGTGTTCACCTTCCCCTTTGCAACATTTGTGGTCAGGGTCTTTGCTGCCACTGCAACATTTGTGGTCAGCATCTTTCTGCCCGGTGCATTTGTGTTCAGTGGTTTTCTCCCCTGCACACTTGTGTTCAGTGGTCTTTTCACCTGCACATTTGTGTGCTGCATCCTTCTGCCCGGCGCATTTGTGATCTGCATCTTTTTGCCCTGAACACTTGTGGGTGGTGTCACTCTTTTCTGTACCAGTGCTTGTCGGTTGAACCTCTTCACCCGGCTTTATAACCTTAACCTCATACCCAAGCTTTTCAATAAATGTCTTGAGTTTATCAGGATTGGTCTTTTGAGGATCAAATGTCACATCCACGGTCTTTGCAGCAAGATCAAATTTCATGTCTTTTACCCCTTTTTCAAAAGAGAGGTTTTCCTGGATTTTCTGCTGACACGAAAGGCAATTCATACTCACCCAGAATTTTACACTTTCGGTTTTTGGCTTTGAAGCTTCTGCCGGATTCATGGTAAACATCAACCCCGCAAATACGATAAGAACTAAACTGATTTTCTTCATTTTCATGCTTTTTTTTGGTTAATTTTTAATTCTCTTTTGTTGATTAATTTGATTCTATTGTTTGATAAGATATCTTATTCCAATGTAGATCTTTCTTCCAAGCAGTGGCCCCCAGATCTGGGAAGCATCAAAGTACTGTCCGAAAGGATCATCGGAGGCAATGATCGGATGATGCTGGACGAAACTGCTCAAATTTTCACCTCCCACGTAGATATTCCAGTGCCTGAAGTATTTGGTAATTTGAGCATTGTATATGGTATAGGCGGGAGATGACTTTTCTCTTTGATAGTCAGCTGGCAACCCGATATTGTCAGGCAGTCGTGATGGCCCGTTAAATTGTGCGGTGAAGTCAAACTGCCATTTATCGAGTTTTGTCTTGTACGAGAAGTTTGCCAGTCCTTTGTATTGCTTTGAGAAGGGAACCTTTACCAGCTCACTGTGCATGGTTGACCTTACATCGCTGACACGCAAAGCCAGAAGTACATCAAATTTTCTCAGTGGTTCAAAGGTGAAATCCACCTGGAAATTATTCGCATAGCTTTGTCCATCAAGGTTATAGATCAGTACTTCACTAAAATTCTGATCCAGGTCTATAATGATCTGTGAATCAAAGGTTGTACGGTACACCTCAGCATTGAGTGTGGCATCACGACCCAATACGTGAAGATTCTGGGAAAGATGCAATCCATAATTCCAGGCGATCTCTTGTTCAGGTGTTTCCAGGAATCGGATATTCCTGGAACTGGCCAGCAGGAAAAGGTTTTCAGCAAAAAGGTGCATGGTGCGGTACCCTTTGCCGGCAGAGAGTCTTATGGTTGTATTTTCCAGGGGCTGATACCTCAGGTGGAGGCGTGGGGTCCATTGGAAACCGTAAATATTGTGGAAGTCACCCCGGAGTCCACCCATCAGGGTGAACTTCTTCATATAGGTGTAGGTGTATTGCGTAAACAACCCGGGGATCTTCTCAGCCATCCCGATCAGCGAATCATTGAAGTGCTCGTCGTAATCCTGGTATTGGAAAGAACCACCCAACTGGATAATGTGGTCGGTACTCCCAAGGTAGGTGTCGAAAATCAGTCTTTGATTCAGGCTGGTTTGCATCACATGGTGATGGTTGTTGCCAAAAACCGAGGTCTGATCATGAATGGTGAAATTATTCAGGAATGCCAGGTTGGTGGCAGGTCTTTCTTTGAACATATAACCCCCTTTGAAAAACGCTCCGTATCGCCTGGTGGCAATCTCAAAGCCATACCTGCCATCGCTCACCCCTTCCCCATTCTTCCTGTACTCCATTTCACCTCCGAAACGGTCTTCATGCAAACCATTGATTCCTAACTGAGCCATCAACCGGCCATCATTGGAAAGGTATTTCCACCGGTTCATAAGATGCAGCCTCCGGGTGAGAGGATCATCCATAAAGCCGTCCTTGTTGTGGTCCAGCCGCAGCTCATTGTAACCACCGTGCGCAAGCACCATGGTGCTGAGGTTCTTGTTAATCCTGTAAGCGGCATTGGCATTAAACTCCATATGTCCATGATTGTTGCCATACAGGTTGAGATAAAACACCTCCTTGCCGTCAGGCTTCTTGTAGTCAGCACTGATCTGGCCGGTAATGGATTCGTTACCGGAAGCCACTGAAGCAGCTCCTTTGGATACGGAAATGGCTTCAAGCCAGTGCCCGGGTATATAGTTCAGTCCAAATGTGCGCCCGAATCCCTGGTAATCGGGAATGTTTTCAATCATCAACTGGCTGTACAGGCCGGTTAATCCCAACAGCTCGATCTTCTTGGCGCCTGATATGGCATCACCGTAACTCACATCCACGGATGCATTGGTTTCGAAACTCTCGCCAAGGTTGCAACAGGCTGCCTTGTGCAGCTCTGCACCGGTGATATGCTGCGTCACGATCGGCTCATACCGGTTCATGAATGTGCTGGCCTGTCGGGCCGTAATCACAAGCTTGTTCAGTGTGATATTCCGGCTTAATTCAATGCTGATACTGCTCTCATTCCCTTTGATTCTCAATGAATCTCTCTCATATCCCACAAAACTGACCACCAGGATATCGGTACTCTTGACGCGATCAAGGGTAAATTTTCCCTGCTCGTTGCTGAAAGTCCCTACTGTGGTGCCCGACCAGTATACATTAACGTTGGGCAAGGGGGTGGGTTCTCCGCTTACCGCATTCTTCTCATAAACGAAACCTTGCAGCTTCGTCGCGTACAACCCCAAAGGCATCATGAATGCGGCAATGATTATTAATATTTTGCTTCTCATCTCTCAAATCTTTTTGATTCAAACAATTTGAAAATTGCTGCCCCGGCTGGTGAACGCACAGCAGGCCTTTGAGCCTGTTTCAATTCCGCGTTCTGATAAAAGGCTATGCCGGGAATTGGCCGGTCATCTGCAATGGCAAGGCATGACGCGGCGTGAGATGATTAGCAGAGGGGATCAGCTTTGATCTGCTGATGTAAAATGACAATGGACCTGCCACTCTGTGGCGGTTTTTCAGGTGGAGGCTTGCGGATTTTTCCTGATTGCAATTCTTCCTGGGTGCTGAACTGTGGCTCATTGCCTGCAGAAACCGGAAATTCAGGAGCCTGTAGCTTGACATTGAAAGTCTTGGCTGGTTCTGTATCAGGTGAAATTTTCAGGAGGAACACCTCTTCCTGGCAGCATCCGTCCGCATCGCAAAGGGTAATGGGAACATCGGCACCATGGTCACAACATCCCCTGGGGATGTCATGACAAGCACGGTGTTCGTGGTCATTAAAATTGACGAACACCGATGCGAAGGTCTCCTGATGGTGATGACAATGATGGACAAATACCATAAAACCGCTGGTGCTGATGGTAATAACCACCGCCAGGGACCATGAAATGATATTTGTTACCAGTTTTTTCATATCGGCATACTGTCGTGCAGCAAAGGTAACAGTTTAACAATTAAACTATTGCCATTGTTTTGTTAATAGAATGTTATTCTGTGGTCATCATGAATAGATCCGTGGCTCTATTTCGTGGTTCAGGATCATTTGTCCATTCATGGCCAGGGCTTTCATCTCATCCTCTCCGGGATACACATAAACAGGTGCAATGTGCTCAACCCGTTCCCTGATTTTGCCGACAACAGGTTTGCCATAGGCAACGCCACCGGTGAGCAGGATAGCATCCACCTTCCCTTTCAAGACGGTAGACATGGCACCGATATCTTTTGCCACCTGGTATGCGAAGGCATCCTGTATCAGATTCGCATGTTCATCACCGGCTTCAACCCGCTGTTCCACTTCCAGGGCGTTATTGGTGCCCAGGTAAGCTACGAATCCACCTTGCCCGGTAATCATCTTATTTATCTCATCCATGGTATGTTTTCCGCTGAAGCATAACTTCACCAGGGCCCCGGCAGGCAAGGTGCCGCTCCGTTCCGGCGAGAATGGCCCTTCGCCATCCAAAGCCTGGTTCACGTCAACCACACGTCCCTTTTCATGCGCACCCACACTCACTCCACCCCCCATATGGGCAATGATCAGGTTGAGGTCTTCAAGCCTGGCGTTCTGCAGTTTGGCATGCGCCCTGGCAATTGCTTTCTGGTTAAGGGCATGGAAAATACTGACACGTTCAAATAGGGGATGACCGGTGATCCTGGCAATGGGTTCCAACTCATCCACTACAACAGGGTCGGCGATGTACGCCTTCGCTGATGGTAAGCTCTTTGCGATGTCACTGGCAATCAAACCACCCAGGTTGCTTGCATGTTGCCCAAGCACTCCAACCATGAGATCTTGCTTCATGGCTTCGTTCACTTCATAAACACCGGATGGTATTGGTTTTATCAGGCCCCCACGACCAACTATGATCTGCAACTGGTCAACGTCGATGCTTGCTGCCTTCAACTCATCCAGGATGATCTGCTTGCGGAATTCATACTGGTCCGTAATCCTGGCGAATCTCCCGATCTCTTCGCTGCCGTGCTGGATGTTCTTCAGGAATATCTGATGGTTTCCATTGTAAACGGCAATCTTGGTCGATGTTGATCCGGGGTTGATTGCTAATATAAGTTGTTGAATCATTGTGTTTTAACTTTCCAGTTCAATACTATTCCATTGCTGCTGCCAGGGCAATGGATAACATTTTACTCCTGTCGCTGTCTGAGCGCGAAGTAAGCACTACGGGCACTGAAGCTCCCATCAGCACTGCCGCAGAGACGGCCCCTCCCAGGAATCCCAGGGTTTTATACAGCACATTTCCTGCATTGATATCCGGGGCCAGAAGGATATCGGCATCACCGGCCACATCACTCACAATCCCCTTATGAATCGCTGCTTCCTTCGAAACAGCATTGTCAATGGCCAAAGGCCCGTCCACAAGGCAGTTCCTGATCTGCCCCCGGCGGTTCATCATGGTGAGCATGGCGGCATGGACCGTGGCTTCCATTTTTGGGTTAACCGTCTCCACAGCCCCAATCACTGCTACTTTTGGCTCTTTAACACCCAGTTTCAGGAATGCTTCTACCGCATTGTTTAGGATTTCAACTTTTTCTTCAAAGGTTGGGGCAACGTTCATGGCTGCATCCGTGACGCCGATCAGCTTGTGGTAATAAGGGCTTTCATACAAAGCAATATGGCTCAGCAACCCCCCTTTGCGCAATCCGTTTTCCTTGTCCAGGATTGCTTTCAGCAATGGACCCGTTGAAACGTGCCCCTTCATCATAATGTCTGCTTTCCCTTCCCGGATCAACTGTACTGCTTTTACGGCTGCTTTGTATCCATCAGGTTCATGGATGATTTCCATGCTGCCGGAATTAAACCCGATCTTATTGCAGATTTTCTTCACGACAACCTCATCACCTACCAGGATCGGAACCACAATACCCTCGTTCGTTGCATTCATCACTGCCTCAAGCACCGGCTCATCTCCTGCTGCTGCAACCGCTAGTCTCCGGATTCTGCCGCTACGGGCCTTTGCTACCAAATCATCAAGTTTTTTCAGCATATCGTGTCAATAGTTATTGATTATTTTCATCGTAAGGTGTGCAAATGTAAGAACTTCATCCTTTTGTTCCAAGCGCTGGGAAACCATCAGCTAGCCCGGGCAGGACCAGGCACTCTATCCCTTACTCGCTGTAAAAAATGATCATCCTGCTTATTGCCTGCCTGCATACCGGGCAGAAAGCATCATACTTTACCGATTTCATGGTGCAATCAATGAAAGGCCGGTAAATCCCCCTGGCTGCATACCCTCCACCCTCATATACACCAATTTTATCAGCATTTTCCGGTATAGCCGTGGTAGGGATTTCAGTGCCTGAAGGCAACAGGTCAGCCCATTTTCTTCCGAAATCAACCAAAGTGGTGATATTGGGTTCCCACGGTTCGGTATCCAGATCATAGAAATCATTCACGGCAACATCCGAAGTGTAATATTCATCGCCCAGCCCGGCAAATGAGTGACCGAACTCGTGGATAAGCAGGAAATCTGCGGCCCTGTTACCCCTGGTACCGGTTGCGTAATAATTGAAAATGCCTCCTCCTCCGTATTTATCACTATTCACAATGATAAAAATCTGATCATAGGGTACCAGGGATGCTATGTCCCTGATTCGCTGAAAGTCCTGGGCCATCAGGTAGCGCTCGGATTCAAAAGTGTAAAAAGAACTACCTACAGCGGTCTTTCGGTATATGTTTTCACCTGGGATGGTCACGCCGGACTCTTCCGAAATAGCACCAATACCCCGGATATTGATTTTTTCCCGGTGCTCTTTGAAAGGGGAGGCCCCCAAAAGATACCCGGCAAACCGCTTGCAATCATCTTTGAACATCTCCTGCTCCGACGATGAATATCCTTCGGCAATAAAAACAATGTCAAGTTTATTATCCGGAGAGCCATGAATCACCACATCAGTAACATCATAATAATTCACCACCTTTCCGGTCACCCGCCCACGACGGGTGTCGATCTCCTTCGTTTGCATCCTGTGAAGCCTGTTCTGCTTGTCCCGCCTGTATATTTCCAGGATGACTGGTTTCCTGGGAAACGGCATCACCAGCGATTCCCTGAAACTCATCCGTATCATTTTTGCCTCTTCAGTGTCCTGCCACTCTGCGAACAGCGTGCTGTATCCCCTCGAATAGATCACACGGCCGCTTCTCCTGTCTTTCAGCGTGAAGTAATACCTGCCGTATCCAAAGGTATCAATCATGTTCACCTGTGAACCTCCCCAGTAGGGCTCTGAAAAAATTTCAGTGATTTTTATCCATGCTGTATCATGCATCCCGGTCTGCAGGTAGTCAACACGCAAAGTTTTCTCTTCGAAATAATCATCAAATTTACCCGTGGATGGCTGCATCCCCGTCATTACAATAATGATCATTAAACCTGATACCGCAAGGATCGCCTTGCCAGGATTTCTTTGAATACTCTTTTTCATGACATCCCGATGTTGATAGGATGACAAACTTCACTCTTTTTTCCGACTCTTTCAAGGCTTTTTGTGAATATGTGATGATTACCTCCGATCCAATACTCATGTTCCATATCTTTGTCGCCATCATTCTTTAAGACGGAAAAACATGAAGCTGAATCTGCTGCTACTCACCCTTGCATTGTGCCTGATTTTCTTTGTCGGTTGTGGCAGCAGCAGGCAAACCCCTGTGGTAAATCGTTTTACTGTGCAACCCGAAAAAAAGGGGGGGGATGCTCTTTCAACCGATAACCCATATTTTAATCCGGACCTGGTGGTCATGGAGGATAGGGAGTATATGCCCAACATTCGCGCTGTAAAGATTTACAGGCAGGATGTTGAACTCTCGATGCCGGTGCTCGATCTGGCCGCCCAGGATAAGCTGATGCTTATTTTTGATGACCTCGACGGGTTTTACAAGGAATACCGTTACACCATCCGCCATTGTGATGCCTACTGGAATCCCTCAAACCTGCTTACCAGTGAGTATATCGATGGTTTCAGTGAAGGCCTTATCCAGGATTACGCATTCTCTCAGGCCACCCGGCAACCTTATGTGCATTACCAGGCCTTCATCCCAACTGAAGATATGAAGATCACCAAATCAGGCAATTATATTGTACTTGTTTACCTGGCTGGTGATCCGTCACAAGTAGTATTATCCCGCAGGTTTATGATTTACGAATCCAGGGTTACGGTGAATGCCCGCGTGAAACGCTCTGCTGTGATTGAAGATCAGCGGTTCAAACAGGAGATTGATTTTGAAATAGAGCGGGGAGCCTACCAGGTGGATAACCCCTATCAGGACCTTATCGTGATCATTCAGCAGAATGGCAGGTGGGATAATGCCATCAGGGATCTTAAGCCTAAGCTGGTGACCGGCAGTAAGCTCAGTTACGACTGGGAGCGCATCAATGTGTTTGATGGCATGAACGAATATCGTCACATTGACCTGCGCTCGTTATCCAGACTAACGCCCAGGGTGCATATGATTGACAGGGACTCTGTCTGGAACCATGTGTATGTCAAACCCGATTTCAAAAGGGGATTCCAGGTCTACCTCGAGGACAAGGACCTGAACGGGGAGTATGTAATCAGCAGTGATGAAGCTTTGAGCAACCAATATACCGAAGCAGATTACGCCTGGGTACACTTTACTTTTCCCTACCAATCACCGTCCGACCAGGGAGCTATTTACCTTTTCGGTGCCCTGACCAACTGGCAGTTTCTTCCGGAGGCAAAAATGGTGTACAATGCAACACGCAACACCTATGAGGCTTCTTTGTACCTGAAACAGGGCTATTACAATTATCATTACGTAA
>JAWOGX010000047.1:0-6522 GCA_046496455.1 Bacteroidales bacterium
CTGCTGTTTATAGGGTCTTATTGATCATATCTCAATTATTTTATAAATTAGTGCTCTTTTATGTTGATTTGTGTTAAAAAATATACTATCTTTATCCGCATATAATAACGATCTCTTTATCAGTTCGTTAAAAAATATCCCCCGATACCCGGAAAGAATATGAAGGATTTTTAGTATTCAGTAACAACCTAACAAAATCACTATGAGACAAGCATTGAAACTTTTTTTTGCCGTAGCCATGATTACGGTCGTTTTCATCACCAGTTGCAATAAGGATGATGAGCCCCAGGTCAAGGTTGATGGCATTGATGTGACCATTCCAAGGATTCTTCTTGAGAATGGAAAGATTACTATGTTCATCTCAGTCACTGACCTGAAAGGGAACGCTATTCCTGATCTTTCCAAAGCCAACATCATGATTGAGGCTATCAAGGACGGGCAAACCACACTGATCAGCGGATATAGCCTTTACTCCTCCACCGGTACACCTACACCCATCGCAGCAGCATTGACGATGGATTACTCCGGAAGTATGTACTGGGATACGTTGTCTATACCAGCGATGGAAAACGCCGTCAAGACTTTCATTTCCCTGAAGGGATTGACTGACAAGCTGGAAATCATCAAATTCAGCAATGGTGTCCATGTTGTGCAAACCTTTACTACGGATACCATCCTGCTTTACACTGCGGTTGACAGTGTGCTGACCTTAGGGGGTTCCACGGCATTTTATGCCTCCTGCCTTGAGGGACTTGTGGATGCTGACAATGAAGTAGCCAACACTACAGGGGTTCTTCCGGCAGTTGTGGGTTTCACGGATGGTGTAAACAATGAGGCTCCATTACTGCCTGATACTGTAATCAACCTGGCACTTCAGCTTCAGATCCCGCTCTATACAATCGGTTACGGTGCCTTCAATTACATTGACAGCGCTACCCTTCAAATGATGGCCGATACGACGGGAGGACGGTACTATTACGCACCGGATCCAACGGATATCCAACAGCTTTACCAGTATATCAATGGTCAGCTTACCGGAGCTATGGTAGTTGGTTTCCCCTGGGGAAGCAAGGCCAACGCCACCATCCGGGTCACTGTGATTTACCAGGGGTACAAGGCAACAGCTGAAAAGATGATCTTCTATTAGAGTTCAGAAAATTTTTAACGGTGGCTGCCTTCATGGCAGCCATTTTTTTTCATCCCCTATTTTGATAATGTATAATCATGAAAATCAATAGACTGGTAACAACAGGGTTGTTTTTTTTCTTGTTATTCAGCTGCGTAGTGGGGCAGGTAGCAGATGAGTTGCAATCCAATGAAGAAAGGGCACTTTCATTCATCAGGGAGAGATCGGATGAGATGAAAGTGACTCCACCAGAGCATCTTGAGACGTCAAGGATCTGGATGCGACAGGATCAAAAAGTGTTGCAACTCTCCTCTTTCAGGGGTAGAGAAGGTTTTGTCATTTATACTGCCGAAGGATACTCGTTTCAGATGGTTGCCTATGCATTGACAGGAGGAGCGGATCCGTCAGATCTGCCTCCGGCCATGGAGTGGTATGTTGGTTTCATCGCCGATCAGATCAGCAGTGGCAGTGCTGATCTCAGGATGGAATCCATGATTCCGGCGATCAAAAGTGCCGGGGTTATGTCAGGAGTGACACCGTTACTTTCGTCGAAATGGGATCAGCGATGTTTTTACAATGATTCCTGTCCCGCAGATTCGGTGGCACCAGCCTATTATTGCGGAAGGGCTCCTGCAGGTTGCGTTGCCACCACGCTTGCACAGATCTTGAAATACCATAAATGGCCCTTGCAGGGAACAGGTACAAAAAGTTACTACAGTATCAAATACGGAACCCTTTCGGCAAACTTTGGGTCAACGGTCTACGGAATCGCAGCAATGCCTGATGAGATATTTGCAGCGCATCCCGGGGTTGCACAGCTCCTCTGGCATGCCGGGGTTGCCTCCCAGATGAACTATGGCCCATTTGCATCCGGCACCGCAATATCGGATGCCCGCAGCGCTTTGGTGAACCATTTTGGATACAAGAGTTCCACCCTGGTAGTGGCAAAAAGCGCGTATACAGATCCCGACTGGAAAGCACTGATGCGGGGTGAGATTGACCTGGGCCGACCGGTCTTCTACAGCGGTATTGATCAGGCCAGCAATTCAGGGCACGCGTGGGTGCTGGATGGCTATTCCGGAAATGATTATTTCCATTTTAACTGGGGCTGGAGCGGTATCGCAGACGGTTATTTCCTCCTTGCCAGCCTCAATCCCCTTGGAAGCGCCAATTACAATGCTTTCCAGGAAGCCATCATCCATATTGAGCCGCAGGGAAATTTCCCGCTGGCATCCTTTTCTGCCGATAATACTATGATCACCCATGGCGGTTCTGTCACCTTTTCAGACCTCTCTCTCGGCAGCATCATTTCCTGGCAATGGGAGTTTCCCGGAGGAGCCCCGGCTGCATATGCCGGAAAGAACCCACCTCCGGTTGCCTACGGCAAGAGCGGCAGGTATGATGTAAAACTGGTGGTAAGCAACGGGGTTCAGACCGATACGATCATCAAAAAGGGGTATATCGAAGTTTTGCCCCTGGCTTTTTTTATTTCGGATACACGATTCACGGAAACAGGCGGCAGTGTTGGTTTTTATGACAACAGCGCCTCCCAAACCCCTCTTCAGAACTATGCATGGCGCTTTTTTGGAGGAACCCCCGGAACTTCATCCCAGAAAAACCCTCCTGCAGTAATATATTCACAACCTGGCCAGTATGCAGTCCTCCTGACTGTCAATGACGGTCAAAACATTGACAAACACCTGGCATTAAAATATCTGACAGTTTATAACCAATGCGATACTTTACTTGATTTTTATATGCCGGGATGGACTGTGCAGCCCGTGAACCAGGCTGCCTTCCAGGTCTATGAAGAGGATCTGGATGCCCTTATCCCATATCATAACCAGTATATCAGTTCAGGATGGGATTATTTTTCTGAGGGGGGCGGTGCAAATCATTTTGTCAGTGCCACCTCTTTGTTTCAAAGCCCCGGAACAGCGGACAACTGGTTGATTTTTGGACCGGTTACCCTGCCTGCAGCAGGGGCAACCCTGCAATGGAAACATAAATTTCCTGACCATACCAAACGGGATGGCTATGAAATCCTCATCTCTGCAACAGGCCATACGCATCAGCATTTTGGTGACCCACCCGTTTTTGCCATCGGGGATAACGACGCTTTTTCGCTGGGGGATACCACATGGACGCTTTGCAGTGTCCGGATTGATCCGGCAGCTTATGGGAATCAATCTATCTGGGTTGCGGTACACCATTATGCGAACAATATGTTTTACATCGGTTTGGATGACTTCAGGTTGATTTCGTGTGATGGCTTTCCGCTTAATGCCGACTTCTTCAGTTTTGATACAATCATCTCTGCCGGTGATTCTGCATTGTTCTTTGACTTTTCGTCGGGGGATCCGGATCAGCTGGTTTGGAGCTTTCCCGGGGGCACCCAGGTAAATACCATTGCCAACGCACCACTGGTGCGTTATGATCAGCCGGGAGTATATGATGTAACCCTTACTGCATGGTATGGGAGCACATCAGACCTTGTGGTGAAAAATGGCTATGTTGAGGTTAAACCGGTTGGCGTGAATGAATCCGGAACTGCTCACCAGGAAATAAAAATCTTTCCGAACCCGGCAACCTCAAAGATTTTCATTGTGGGATGCCCTGAAAATGGTACTTATTCATTGTCTGATATTTCGGGAAAAGTTGCGCAACAAGGAATGGTCAGTAAAGATCAGCAGATCATGATTAGCGACTTGCCCGGAGGCATCTGGATTTTGGAAATCATTGCTGATGGAAAATCTTTCCGGTTCAGGGTAATAAAGAAATAATCGGATAATCTGTGTTGAACGTAAAAAGAGAGCGTCCCTTTTTGAGACGCTCTCTTCTTTGTTCAGTTTACCTTGCTTAGGGATTATTTCCCGCGCAGGATGGTTACGGAACCACTATGTTCGATATATTCGATGTTGCCTTTAACTCTTTTTCTCTGATAAAGGACATAGTAGTAAACGCCATCGGGTTGGTTTTTCCCATCCCAGTATTCTCCGCTGTTGTAGCTTTCGCTTTCAAAGACCTTCATGCCCCAGCGGTTGTAAACCAACAGTTTACTTCCCGGATAGTTATCAACCCCATCGACGTTGAAGTAATCGTTTTTCCCATCCCCGTTGGGGGTGAATACATTCGGGATGATGAACGGGCAGTCTTCCACTTCAACCATGATCTCGTCGTAGCAACCGCCACCAACATCGACAGAGATGAGGTATTTGTCAGGGCTTTTATCAGCGATGACGATCTCTTTGGTAGTTTGTCCATCAGGCAGCCACAGGTAGGCATAAGAGTGTCCCGGAGGTGCCTCGGGAGCCACGAGGATAAGGGTTTCATGAGAGCAAATCATTGTATCCGGACCCAGGTCAAAGTCGATGATATTAACGACCCTGCTGTCGGAAGCTTCACAGCCCGATCCTTGCTTAAAGGTAACGGTGACAGTGTAAACACCCGAGAGATTGGGGGTAATGTCTTTGGAAGTACTGCCATCAGACCAGCTGTAGAAGGCGCCGTCGACACCGGAGGTGACAAGGAAAGGTGTTTTGGCGCAGGTATCCGGCCCCAGGTCTACATTAGGGATTGGCACTACTTCAATGAAAACATCATCACTGCCGGTGCAGCGGGTTCCGTTTCCGCCATCCACGAGGACGGTATAGAGCCCCGTTGAACTCACACTGATGGTTTGGGTGGACTGACCGAACGGTGTCCATAGGAATTGTTGTCCGGGACCTGCATCAAGGGTAACTGAATTGGGCTCACAGATGGTCTGATCGGGACCCAGATCGGGCGTTGGCTGGTAGACAACATTTACGATGACCTGGTCAATACCCGGGCACTTGACGGTGGTACCACCGTCGTTGGTTTCGATGGAAACAATGTGGATACCCGGTGCCAGGTTGGTGGTGTTCAGTGTATAGGAAGTGCTTGAGAGAGGCACCCCTGTAGGTATTCCGTCCAGTTTCCAGATATAGTTAACGGTAGTGGTATCAGCCACTGCATTAAAAGTCATCGATTCCCCTTTACACAGGAGTGTGTCAGACCCAATGTTTACGCTCATTCCTCGGACTGTGATACAATAGGAGAATGTCTGGGACCCGTTGTAGGGACAGGCTCCGTCTTTGATTGTTACGGTGAAGCATTTGGGCGTATTGCTGACTTGGGAAGCATTGGGGGTCCAGGCGAAAGTAGCGTAGGCCGAATCTGTATTCAGGTAGAAGGTTTGGAATGTGCCCTGAGGGATACCATTGTTCCAGGAAATCGTAAATTTTTCAGGGCTGCCGGTGGTGGTAGGGTTATAAACATCATCATCGTGCCCCCACATCGTAAAGGCTATCGATTCACCGAGGCACATTTCCACTGCGTAGGTAGTGTCATTGGGATTGTATCCGTTGGCCATCGTCGTGTCCATCCCGCTGAGTACTGGAATCTGGTTGTTGCAGGTGACCACATTGATCTGGAGGTCACGGTAGATGGTGCCGATGAGTGTTGGGACATTATTGATGGTTCTCCACTGTTCCACCTTAACGGCCATTGGTGAGATGATGTTCATGGTGGGGGTCATACAGATGTCACCGGTAACAGGGTCAATGGTGATCGGGGGATTGGATGGGAGGGGCTGGGTGGCCGTATAGGGGAATACCCAGTTCACAAAAGTAGTGCTGCTGCTGGCGAATGGTGTCACCATGGAATAGGAAAGGGAATCTCCATCCGGGTCAATGGCACCGTGGTTGTAGCACTGGGTTTGCCCGACGCACATGACGGTAACCGGTTTATTCGAGAAAACCGGGGAACTGTTGCAGGGTGTCGTCAGGTTATTGAGTGTGGCTTCAACATAAGCGGAGGCGCTGGTTGGGCTGGTAATGGTGTTGGATGGGTTTCTGCAGCAGGTGGTCCAGCTCACTTTCCAGTAGTTGCAGGGTGGGAGGGTCACCTGGGCCTGGAAAACATACTCCTGAAGCCCGTAAAGTGATCCGCCGGCACATTTGGTGGGCATGGCACTGCATCCCGGGGTCACTTCCTGGCCACTGCCAGGGAGGAGTGGAACGCTGCTGAGTGTGAAGTTGTAGGCAGGTTGTGAAGTACAGGTAAACGTAAGATTTACTGATGATGGCGCCGAGATGCCACTGCAGTCACGGTAAAAGACGAATTTCACCAGGTAATCGTTACCACCGATACAGGTGAGGGTGAGGTCCAGTGCTGCGATGTGCGATGCTTTGGCAGGTTGGTAGAACACGCCCAGGCTGAGCAGCAACGTGAGCAGGAGAAAGGTCAGTTTTTTCACCGGACCAGGTACTCGACGTCCTTGCGATACAGCGCGTGGGCGCGCAGCGCGGCGTTCAGGTGGTGCATCAGGCGGATGCTGGCGGTGTCGTAGAGGCTCTCGCCCTCGCCCAGCAGGC
>JAWOGX010000096.1:0-5166 GCA_046496455.1 Bacteroidales bacterium
AACCACCACCCGGGGATCCGGGTAATGCCTCATCTCTGTATACAGCTCCTGCAACACAATGGATTCTCTTTTGTTTCTGTAGGGTAAACAGGTATACATTTGTACATCAACAATCAATACATGATATGAAAACAGGGTATCTGCTTCTTTTTATGGGACTTTTTTTATCTTCGATACAGCCATCATCAGGCCAGAACACCTTCCCGTTCAAGGTTGAACTGACCCCTGTATCCGTGCCCGGATTACCAGGGCTGCATTCCTATGCATTCGGGCAGCACGATGGGAAATGGCTGATCATCGGAGGAAGGAAGGATGGCGTGCATGGCCTCACGCCAAACTCATCCTTTCCCGCCTCACATAACAACACGGTAATTTATGTCATAGACATCAATGCACAACAATTCTGGTCCGCATCAGTAAACTCCCTACCGACCAGTATCAGCGACCAGCTGCAGTCAACCAACATGAACTTCCACCAGGATGGGGATACGCTATACATCATTGGCGGTTATGCCATGGCAGCCTCTACAACGCAATACATCACATTCCCGAACCTCACCACGGTAATTGTTTCTGCAACCATTGACGCTATCATCAATTCAACGCCCTTATCACCACATTTTAAACAGATAACCCATAACAACTTTGCCATTACCGGGGCGCAACTCGGCAAAATCGGCAATACCTTTTTGCTGGTTGGCGGGCACAGGTTTGACGGACGGTACAATCACATGGGGAATCCGAGCTATACCCAGACATACTCAACCGAAATCAGGAAATTCTCCATTGACAATAGCGGCTCAACGTTATCGTTTTCCGATTATACCACAACATCGGACCCGGTGCATCTGCGAAGAAGGGATTACAACCTGCTGCCGCAGATATTCCCGGATGGAAGTCCGGGTTATACCATATCCTCCGGTGTATTCCAGGCCGGTGCCGACCTCCCTTTTCTTTATCCTGTTGATATCACCCTGAACGGCCACAACCCAATCACTTCTTTCAACCAGTACCTGAGCCACTACCACAGCGCAAAAGCCTGCCTGTATGACAGTGTTGCCAATGCCATGAACAACCTGTTCTTTGGCGGGATAAGCCAGTATTCCTATCAAAACGGAATACTGACCCAGGACCCCCTGGTGCCGTTCGTGAATACCATCAGTCTGCTGACAAGGGATGGAAATGGCTTTTTGCAGGAGCACCTTCTTGATACCACCCAGTTTTCCGGACTTCAGGGATCAAGTGCTGAATTCATACCCAATGAGCTGCTTCCGACAGGACATTCACAGATTATTAAACTTAGTGAAATTCAAAATGATACAATTCTGATCGGACACATTTACGGAGGCATTTACAGCCCAACCCCCAATCCCTTCAGCAATAACCAAACGGCCACCACTTACGCCGACACAACCATTTATGCTGTGCGTCTGATCAGAAATCCCCCGCAGAGCATTTCCACGATTGACGGTCAAAATCCCTATTCCTTCAGAATATTTCCAAATCCTGCCACAGACCGGTTCGCTATTGAATTTGCGCTCGACAGGGATATCGCTGTCGAATACATCATCACCAGTCACATCGGGCAGGTGGTTGCACAAAACCGGATCACGGATGCAAAACAAGGTATAAACCGGCATGAAATCTGGCTGAATGAAAAAACAGCGGGGCAATCCCTTTTTATTACCGTAATTTTCGATCACAAATTTTTCACAACCGGGCAGGTTGTGATCAGAAAATGACAACTCATCTGATTGAATAACACTCCTGAGCTCACTGCATGATGACACACAGTTTATATTCAAAGCATTATTTCTTGCTGATCCTGATCTGCACATTACAGGTTAGTCCCTTATTTGCTCAGGTATATGGTGAGAGTGAGAGCCCCAATCTTCGGATTGACCCAGAATGGGTCAGAACTTATGACTCCGGCGACTTCATATGGGCTCATGACATTGCAGCAGACAAAAACGGAAATACTTATGCAACGGGGTATTTCAAGCGAAACCTGAAAATCGGGGAAAAGTTATGGATCGAACCCACAACGAAATGTTACAGCCGTTGCCCGGACACCTATTTCCTGATGAAACATGACCCGCAGGGTAATCTTTTATGGGTCAGACATGGAAATGGCAATTCCCGGCCTGCCAGGATCGCCATTGACCAATACGGACAGATCTGGGTTGTCGGAAACGACTATGGCACAGCCACTGAATTCACCACTACGGATGACAGGTTGATCAAGCTGAGCAAGGACATGGAATCAGCGACACAGGTTTTCGCAGTCTGCTATACTCCCTCAGGTGACCTGATCAACGCCTGGATGGTGCCGGACAGTGAAAATTTCGACGTGAATGATTTCAGCATTGATGCGAAAGGCAACTTCTACCTTGCCGGTTCCTATCAGTTCAGAAACTACGAAAAGCGTTACGAGGTACGTCGCAGTTTTATGGCAATGAAGTTCAACCCAAACTTTTCACTTGCCTGGCAGTTACGCGGGGACACAATCGGGCAATCTAATCTTCAGTCGATATGTACTGATTACAAAGGCAATGTGATTGTCACAGGAGGTTTCAGCAACCGGATCTCCTTTGGCAGATCCGAATTCAGGTCCCCGGGTTATGATGGCATTGCATTTTTGCTGAAGCTGGATTCAGGTGGAGACATAATATGGGCACTTGATTCGCTCGGAGGTTTCAGAATCGGATCAGGACGCAGCGTGGTCTGCGATCAGGAAGGTGACATTTATGTGGTAACCACTTCGCCATATTCAACAACCGTACTTTCAGGAATCACATCGAAAGGAAAAATCAAATGGAGCCATACGATGAAAGGTAAAGGCACCAACTACCACGAGCGGCTTTTAACGGATGGAAAGGATCGGATTTACCTGACAGGTGAAGGGTATGGTGGCACCTTCGAATCGTTCAGGAGCCCTTCACTTACCTATAACTCCTCCGGTGGTACCGATTTCTATTTTGCCGCATACAACACAAAAGGAGACCTGCTCTGGCTCAGGAGTGGTGGAGGGAGAGGTACCGACTATTGCAAAGCAATCACTATGTCAGACGGGAAACTATATGCATTCGGTTGGTTCGGCCGTGAGATGGCATTCAGGGATACAGTCGTAAAGGGTCGCAGCGGATTTATCTTCTGGCTGGGTCGCTTCGACCTCGAAAAGATGCACCGTATGGATGAGGTCCCTCCTCCACCGGAACCTTCAGCACCAGACACCCTCTTCGACTGGCAAAGATGCACCTGCCACTCCCCAGATCTGATCAAAACAACAGTTTTTTTTCCAAGACTGGAGTCTCTGGTCTCCGGGCATGATTTCTCCGGAATCACCGGTTGGCAACTGGCAGGTGATGATACTTCATTCCACAAAGTATTTTTCAGAGACCTGCAATACTCAACAAGCTACAACTCCGGCTATTACTCACTTTCTGCAATCCGGTACCGGAAACCAATCCAGCTCATGCACCCCCGAAATACCTTCGGGCTGAATCTTACCCCATGCACAAACAATCTGCAGAAATATGAAGCACCGGTAACCCTTTCTTATCAAAAAAACACAGAAACAGAATATGATGCTGATTTCGGAGGGGATTATATCGGTATTGATATCAACCCTAAGTTGATCCGAGGATGGAGTGTCACTACCAACACCCCCATTTTGGACAGCATCGGCATGTCGGTGCCAGTCAATATTCTGATGAAGGTACAAGAAATGGAGTTCTCTACCAGGAAAGGGTTACAGGTCACAACCCCGGTCAATTATGCATCATTGGCGGAGGTTACCGGCACCGGAATATACATTCTGTTGGGCAAAATGCAGCTCATTGCAGAACCAGATCAGGGAGATAAACTGATCCGTCTTGAAAACTACCCTTTCTTTTTGAAGTCCGGCGATGCTGGTGGAAAATCCATTGACCAGAAGAAGCAGCATCCGGATATTTATGACAAAGATCTGCAGGAATTCACGGGGCTTTTTGTTCAGGACGCAACCCTGAAAATACCCATCCGCAATCATCTCATTGAGGCAAGCGGACAGGAGATCCTGCTGAACAATCATTTCATTTCGGGGATCATTGTCATCAACGCAAAGAATGTCACACAAAGCACGGGTGGCCCTTTGAAAGTGGAAATGCAAACCAAAAACACAAGCTTTATAATCACACTGGAAGAGCTTGCGCAATCATTCAGCATCCTGGGCATACCTGAAGTGCATATTCAGTTGGCGGATAACGATGTTCTGATTTACTTCAGAAAAAATGAGTAATGGTCCAGGGATTACTTATCGGTTAATTTTACCACAGTCATTACCCCTAAACGAATCCATTGCTTCTGCATCATTTTTTGGTTAGCTGCACTCTCAATGGCCGCAATAAATAAAACCAAAGAAATCCATATTTTTATCACCATCAAATAAAACTACATCATGACCCACTTCAGCCCCACCTTTCTTCAGTTCTTCATGGATCTGGCATCGAACAACAACACTGCCTGGTTCAATACGAACCGGAAAACCTATGAGAAAGAGGTTAAAGAGCCTTTTGCAAAATTTGTGGCTGAAATGATAAGCCGTATCAACGCATTTGAACCTGAAGTGCAGATCAAGCCTTCGGATGCCATCATGCGGATCAACAACGACATCCGGTTTTCAAAAGACAAAACGCCCTACAAGCTTCATGTCTGCGCCAATATTTCAACCTATGGCAAGCGGGACCTGGGATACCCCGGCTTCTACTTTCAACTTTCACCCGAAAACATCACAATCTATGGTGGAGTCTATATGGTTGACAATCCAACACTGCTGAAGATCAGGCAACATATTGCCGGAAATCTCCAAGCATTGTCACAAGCCTGCCAGGACTCTGCATTCAAAGCGAAATTCGGCACCATCCAGGGGGAACAGAACAAACGCCTGGCGGCTGAATTCCAAAGTATTCTTCAGACAGAGCCCCTGATCGCAAACAAGCAGTTTTATTTTGGGGCGGAACTTTCCCCGGAATTCATCACAGACCCTAAACTATCTGACATCCTGATGGAATACTACCATGCAGGGCGGCCGGTGAATCAGTTCTTCCAGCAGGCAATGAGGGGATAATGTACTAATGTGCTAATTCCGGAGTGTAACGGAGGCCACACCGCAGGCGTGGTGATGAT
>JAWOGX010000102.1:0-3327 GCA_046496455.1 Bacteroidales bacterium
TCCACGGATGCCCCGGTAGTGGATATCAAAGCCGGAAACACCACCCTGATTGATGATCTTGCTTATGGTGAATTCGAGGGTTACCTCGAAGTCCCTGCCACAGACCTGGTCATTGATATTGCCGATCAGTCGGGAGCCAGTGTGCTGCTTCAGTATTCCGCACCGCTGGCAACCCTTGGGCTGCAGGACAGCGCTCTTACCGTGGTTGCATCCGGATTCCTGGATCCTGCAAACAACAGCAACAGCCAGAATATCTTTGGCTTATGGGTAGCACTCCCCTCCGGTGGCAACCTTATTCCTCTTCCCCTCTTTACCCAGTCAGTAGGTGAGGTGGATAAATCCTTCAGCCAGATCAGCGTTTATCCCAATCCGGCTCGTGAACGCCTCAATATCGAAATGAACATGGAGGATCCCCTTGTTTACGTTCAGATCGTGGATGCCACCGGCCGTTTGGTCAGCAACACAACCTTGCAGGGTGCGGGTTGGCAGGCTGAATCCATAGATGTATCATTACTCAAGGCTGGATTGTACATGGTGCAGATATTTTCAGACAACCACCGGCATATTGAAAAAGTTTTTGTGGGTCGCTAATCTGTGATGGTTTTCAGCACATCGGCTTCCTGTGTAAACTGATGTGTCGCCCTTCTCCGCCTCTCTTTCCGATTGAATCTGTTTCAGTCGGGGGTGAGGCGGAGATTTTTTTTCAGGATGTGCATTGCATGCGAATTCATGGATGCCATTTTTTTTGATTTTCCGATGTTCCAAAAAATGTTTTACCTTTGTCTCCCTTGTTCTGCATTGCCCGGGTGGCGGAATTGGTAGACGCGCTGGTCTCAAAAACCTGTGAGGTAACACTCGTGCCGGTTCGATCCCGGCCCCGGGTACAAAACAAAGAACTGCTCATGACACCATGGGCAGTTCTTGTATACACCCATCAGATCTCTCCAAATATGAATAATCGCACAAAATTATGGATGCCGGTGGTATTTGCTGCCCTTATCATCACCGGGATGTTCATCGGAGCCAAGCTCACCCCCGTCAACAGGATGTTCAGCGGCTCTATGTCTGCCAGTATTTACAACTACAATAAGTTGCAGGATATCCTGTTCCTCATCGAACGCGATTATGTGGATATGGTGGACCAGGATAGCCTGGTGGATATGGCCATACAGGGGATGCTCCGGCAACTTGACCCCCATTCCGTATATATCACCGCTGACCAGATGGCTGCCATCCAGGAGGAAATCACCGGAAACTTTGAAGGGATCGGCGTGCAATTCTCGATTCGACGCGATACCGTTCTGGTAATGAATGTGATAGGTGGCGGCCCGGCTGAATCTGCAGGCTTGCTTGCCGGCGACAGGGTTGTCAATGTGGACGATAAGGATATTGCAGGGAAGGGAATTTCCAATGAAGAGGTGATGAAACTGCTCAAAGGCCCAAAGGGCTCAGCGGTGAAGGTGGAGGTGGTAAGGCCGGGTTTGAAAGAGAAGCAGACTTTTTCCATTACCAGAAATGTCATTGTTACCAGCAGTATCGAAGCAGCCCATATGCTCACCAGGCGGACCGGTTATCTGAAGCTCAGCAGTTTTACAGAAACAACCTATGCTGATTTTATGGAGGAGATGGCAACACTGAACGATGGTGGAATGAGAAACCTGGTGCTGGACCTCCGGGGAAACGGTGGTGGCCTGCTTGATCAGGCAATCAGAATTGCCAATGAGTTCCTTGGAAAAAAGGAGCTTATCGTATACACCATGGGGAAAACGGGCAGAAAGAGAATACATGCTGCCAATGGGAAGGGAACTTACCAGAAGACAGGGCTGGTTATCCTCATTGATGACTTCTCGGCATCAGCCAGTGAGATCATTGCAGGTGCCATCCAGGACAACGACAGGGGGATGATCGTGGGAAGACGCTCCTTCGGGAAAGGGCTGGTGCAGCAGCAAATCAGTCTTACTGATGGCTCGGCCCTGAGAATCACCACCGAAAGATATTACACCCCGGCAGGCCGTTCGATCCAGAAACCCTACTCCGGAACACAGGAGGAGTATTATGGTGAATTGATGGACCGTTTTCACAACGGCGGCATGCAATCTCCCGATTCTGCACCCCACGCTGACTCGCTGAAATTCCAGACCCTCAAAAAGAAACGGACCGTGTATGGTGGTGGAGGCATAACGCCTGACTATTTTATCCCGTTACACCGGAAGCACGATTCGGAATTGTTCAGAAGCCTGAGTGGTTCCGGCGTTATCTTCGAATTTGCTTCTGATTATGCCGATCGGAACAGGATGAATATTATGGAGAAATATGATTCAGTCTCTTATGCAGGGCAGTTCAGGCTAGACGAATCTGAGATGAGATCATTCTGGGCATTTGCTGCCACCAAAGGTGTCCCGTCCGATAAAGCAGCACAAACCCAGGCAGAAGGAAGAATCCGTTTCCTTATCAAAGCATTCGTCGCCCGTGACCTCTTCGGCAATGAGACCTTTTACCGGATCATGAATCAGCAGGATGATAGCGTAAAGAAGGCGCTCAGCATCCTGGAATAGCCTGGTCTTTTTTAGCCCGCTGATCTCGCGGATTTACACTGATTTTTGAGTCCTCGTGGAGCCAACTCTGTGTACTCCGTAGTTAATGAAATCGACGCCAGCGATCTAAACTCCCTAAACATCATAAACTCCCTCAACCATCTCAACATTTCCAAATAATTACGATATTGCCCATTGCATTGTGCAATTTTGTCTAAATTTGCCCAATGTATAACGTAAAACAGCAACATTATGATTACTTCCGAGAAGATCAGGGAGATCATCAAGACCTGGCAACTTGAAATCCGTCAGACCAAAATATTTGACAGAGAGATCTACCCATACCTCAAAGGGTTAATGAAATCCGACACGCCTATCGTGCTACACGGGATCCGGAGAAGTGGAAAAACCTACCTCATGTACCAACTTTTACAGGATACTCCGGAAGCGATCTATGTGAACTTTGAAGATGAAAGGTTTATGGGCACTGATACCGGTATCCTCGAAGAGATCTATCAGGTGTATATGGGGTTTTTTCTGCCCGAAAGGCCGGTCATGTTTCTTGACGAAGTACAGAATATCTCGGGGTGGGAAAAATTTGTAGCCCGTTTGCACCACAAGGTGAAGTTCATTGTCTCGGGCTCGAATGCCACCCTGATGAGTTCAGAATATGCTACTGCATTAACCGGCAGGCATATTCCCTGCCGGATTCATCCCCTTTCGTTCAGGGAATACCTTACAGCGAAAGATGCGGGTAATCTTGATCGCTATATCACAGAGTCCCGGGCACGAA
>JAWOGX010000038.1:0-2755 GCA_046496455.1 Bacteroidales bacterium
TTCAACAATATGCAGGCGCGTCTGTTCTATTTTTCCTTCATTGTTGAGATGTAAGGTAACCTTTCCATGACCTTCCACACGGGTTACCGGTTCAATGGTGATCTTTTGTCCCATAATATTGCGATTTAATCGAATTTCAAAACTTCGTAAGGTAACTTCATCTCGTCGCCGGTAACCAGTGCCACCAGGGCTTCCCATATGAGATCGGCCCGGGGCGGGCAACCCGGCAAAAAATAATCGATCTTGACGATTTCGTGGCAGGGATAAACCTTATCCAGCAACATGGGCAATTCCGGGTCGTTGGGGATGATGCCTTCTTCATTGCCTACTACTGTAGGGCCGTTTATATAAGCTTCTTCCAGGCATTCACGTATGGGTATCCCGTTCCGCATGGCCGGTAATCCGCCCATAATGGCACATTCACCAACTGATACGAGTATCTTGCAGTGCTCTCTGAAATCCCTGAGCACATGAACGTTTTCGCTGTTGCAGCATCCGCCTTCAATCAGTCCGATATCACACTTCTTGGTGAACTTCTTGATGTCGTTGATGGGCGATTTATTGAATTCTACCAGCTCAATCAGTTCCAGGATTCTTTCATCAATATCCAGAATTGACATATGACATCCGAAACATCCTGCCAACGAAGTTGTGGCTACAATTGGTTTGCTCATGGAATGGGATATTTTAGATTTTCGAAATTTGCATGCTTTCAATATCGCTGCCAATAGGCGATTTGTCATACCTTCTGGCTCCAATGGGAACATTAAACCCTTTTTCTTTCACCAGGATTGATCCGACAGGGCAAACATCCATTGCTTTCTGGGCTAGTTCATCAGTGAGTTGCCTTCCTAATTTGGGATCCACAACTACTTCCACGCCGATGCCCCGTTTCCGGTAGGCAAATATGCTTCTGCCGCTTTCATCAGTAACCGCACGGATACATCGTTTACACAGGATGCACCGGTTGTGGTCCTTGATGATCTTTGGGTGAGAAGCATCAACACTCCTGGTAGGGAACTGGAAAGGGTATCTGGGCACCATCATTTTAAAACGGTAGGCCAGGGCCTGCAATTCACAACTGCCGCTTTTTTCACAAGCCGGGCAAAAGTGATTGCCTTCCACAAACAACAGCTCGATGATGGATTTTCTCAAGTCGCTTATTTCGGCCGATTCATTTTCCACGTTCATTCCTTCGGCTACGGGAGTGGTGCAGGCAGTCATCAGCTTGCCGTTTACCTTTACGGTGCAGATGCGGCAACTGCCTTTGGGCTTGACTCCCGGGTAATTACAAAGTGTGGGAATAAAGATGCCGTTTTCCCTGGCAGCATCAACCAGATATTGACCCCGGGTGGCCATGCACTCGATGGTGTCAATGTTGAATTTTACAAACTGGCTCATAGTGAAAATTCTTTAAAAATTAGGTACTCTGCCGGTTGCTTCACATGATTCCTTAACCGATTGTCCCAGGTCGAATCCGCTGTCGTATTCTTTGTTTTTCTGAATCTTTTTTTCATACAGGGGTCTGAAGTTTCTAAGACTGGAGAGCATGGGGTTGGCTGCAGTTTGCCCCAGGCCACAGCGGCTGGCTTTCAGTATTTTTCCCCAGGCTACAATGTCGTCAATGTCCTGTTTAACGCCCCGGGCATCCAGTATTTTCAGCAGTTTGTTCCTCAACAGGGTGGGGAGTATCCGGCAGGTTGAACAGCTTCCGCAGGATTCATCGATAAAAAACTCCATAAAATTCAGCACTATATCCGACAAAATATCGCGGTTGTGCCCAATGATAATTAATGATCCCCCGGTGGCCAGATCTTCGTACCCGAGGATCCGCTTGAACTCATTCGGGGCAATGATGGCGCCTGATGGCCCTCCAACCTGAACGGCCTGAACATCTTCAGCGTGAGCTCCCACCATGTCCAAAATATCATTAACCGAAAATCCCCATACTACTTCATAAACACCGGGAAACTTGCAATCTCCCGAAACGCTCAGCAGTTTGGTCCCTGTTGATTCGGTGGTGCCGAATGATTTGTACCATTCGCCCCCGTTGAGCACAACCTTAACCACAGCGCAAAGGGTTTCCACGTTATTCACAACTGTAGGCATATCGAGATAACCCTTCTCAACAGGGAATGGCGGCCTATCGCGCGGCTCGCCGCGCTTTCCTTCTGCCGACTCAATCAGCGCAGATTCTTCACCACAAACATAGGCTCCTGCACCAAACTGAATGCGGATATCAAAATTGAACCCTTTTTTCCCCAGGATGTTTTTTCCCAGGTAATTGGCTTCCCTGGCTGTCTTGAGAATGGATTCAAGATAAGTCTGGAGGTATTTGTATTCATGGCGCAAATAGAGTATGCCTTCGGCTGCACCCACTGCATAGCCGGCTATGACCATGCCTTCAAACAACAGCCGGGCCCTTTCGGTAAGAATCACCCTGTCTTTAAAGGTTCCAGGTTCTCCTTCATCGGCATTGCAGAATATGTATTTCTTTTGACCGGCAGCATTTCGGCAGAATTCCCATTTCATACCCGTAGGAAAACCAGCTCCGCCCCTTCCCCGCATATTGGATTTCTTGACTTCATCAATTACCTGTTCCGGCGTCATTTTGGTGATCTTCTCAATGACCTGTCCGGGCTTGAAGTTGCGTTCGAGAATCGGACCAATTTTTCGGATGTTGTTGGCAACAACTGATTTAATCAGGTCTGAACGGTTTTCGCCATCTCCATAGTCGGCTACCACCATATCACGA
>JAWOGX010000059.1:0-17060 GCA_046496455.1 Bacteroidales bacterium
GTCTCAGGCTGGGGGTCTCCGGATGGATCTTTAATAACATCTTAGTTGTAGATTTTATGGCCTCTTACAAAGATACAAAAAAAAAGGGTAAGCTACTCATGTCGCACCGCTACAACCGCCTACCCTTGCTTCCTTCCAGACCTGGGGGAGTTCAACGGGAGCTGGTCGTATAAGACTTACCCGCCTGCAAATATACCAATATTTCCTGATTTGAAAATTTATGAGAAACATTTTGCTAAAAAACCTGTAGGTTTGCAACAAAATCAATGTGCCATGAAATCAACATGCAACCATTTTCTGCAGCTTCCGCTGCGTTACGGACTCTTCGGAGGGCTTATTCTTGCAGTGTATACCATTGTGCTTTATCTTCTTGAAATCAACCTGTTCGGAACGTTTTTCAGTCTGTTGAACATGTTGATCCTGATCGGTGTCATTGTTATTTTTATGGTGATAACCATCAGGAAGGTGAATGCTTCCATGCCTGAGCCTTTGAATTACTGGAAGAAATACCTGGTAGCCTTTTTAACGGGCATCATTGCGATGCTGATTTATTCTGTCGCATTCTATGCCGTTTTCTATCTGCTTGACCCGGAGTATATGCAGGATATGGTAGATGGTTTTCTTGTGAAGATGGAAGAATACTTCATTAATGCAGGTTTGTCTGAGGAGATGCTTCAGGAGCAGATGGCGAAACTGATCAAGAGAATGGAAAGAACTTCGGATCCATTGCGCAGCATGGGGACGACCCTGCTCTCTTCACTGATTACACCCGGAATCATTGGTCTTATCGTTGCCGCAGCGGTCAATACCCGCAAACACCACGACGAGCAGTTGGTCATTATTGATGAAAACCAGGAGTAAACTATGGATATCAGTGTTGTAATCCCATTGCTGAATGAAGAGGAGTCGTTGCCTGAACTGTGCAGCTGGATTGAGCGTGTAATGAGTGATCATGGATACTCATACGAGATTTTGCTGATAGACGATGGCAGTACCGATGGATCCTGGAGCGTGATCCGGAAGCTTTCGGCTGTCAATCCATCGATCCGGGGCATCCGCTTTCAACGGAATTTCGGGAAAAGTGCAGCTTTACACATTGGATTTCAGTATGTTGAAGGTGATGTTGTGATCACTATGGATGCTGATCTGCAGGACAGCCCGGATGAAATCCCTGATCTTTTCCGGATGATCAAAGAGGATGGATACGACCTGGTTTCCGGATGGAAGAAGAAGCGTTACGACCCCATATCGAAGACTATACCTACAAAACTGTATAACTGGGCCACACGAAAAATGTCCGGCATCGATCTTCACGATTTCAATTGCGGCCTTAAGGCATATCGAAAAGTGGTTGTGAAGAGTGTTGATGTGTATGGGGAGATGCACCGTTATATTCCGGTCATTGCCAAATGGGCAGGTTTCTCCAACATTGGCGAGAAAGTGGTACAGCACCGGAAGAGGCAATACGGTGTCACCAAGTTTGGGATGAATCGTTTTGTGCGTGGCCCGCTCGATCTGCTCACCATTTCATTTGTGGGGCGTTTCAGGAAACGGCCGATGCATCTGTTCGGGATTCTTGGAACCCTGATTTTTATCCTTGGTTTCGGGATTGCAGCCTATTTAGCCTATGCCAAGATATTTCACGAGGTATTTTTCATGACCGACAGGCCCATTTTTTATCTTTCGTTGTTGTGTATGGTAATCGGGACCCAGTTGTTCATGACGGGTTTTATTTCTGAACTTGTAAGCCGAAGTGCCCCTGACAGAAATCAATATAACATTTCAGAAACGACAGGACTTGATGAGCAGCGTGGATCATAATGCCAGGCAGATCGTGATCCTCGGCAGTGCCTGGCCTCTCCGGGGTGGCATCGCCGCGTTTAACCAGCGTTTGGCGCAGGAGTACAGGTCAATGGGCAACGAGGTGATTATCTATACCTTTAGTCTGCAATACCCCTCCTTCCTGTTCCCGGGAAAAACCCAGTATACCGATGAGCCCAAACCCCCATTCCCTGAAATCCGGGCAACGGTAAACTCGGTGAATCCTTTGAGCTGGATCAGGACAGGTCGGGAAATCAAAAAGTTACGGCCTGATCTGCTCATAGTGCCTTTCTGGATCCCGTTCATGGGGATGTGCCTGGGTACGATTGCGGGTATAGTCAGAAAAAACCGGTACACAAGGATCATTTCACTGGTTCACAACATGATTCCGCATGAGAGGAGGATTGGAGACTTGTTCTTTTCCCGCTATTTTGTGCGCAGTGTGGACGGTTTTGTGGCGATGTCGCAATCAGTGCTGGATGATATCGGGAAATTTGACAACAAAAAGCCGAGGGTATTATCCCCTCATCCTCTGTATGACCACTTCGGGGAGATCGGCCCGAAAGAGTTGGCACGGAAGGCGCTGGGCCTTGAGCCTTCAGGAAGGTATGTGTTGTTTTTTGGTTTGATCAGGGATTACAAAGGGCTGGATATCCTGCTTCGGGCCATGGCCACAGACCAGGTCAGGAACCTGGATGTTAAGCTGATTGTTGCCGGTGAGTTCTATTCCGATCCCTCCGAGTATCACCATATGATCGAAATCCTTAAGCTTGATAAACGGGTTGTGATCCATGGTGAATTTATCCCGGACAGTAAGGTAGCCCATTATTTCAATGCCTCCGATCTGGTTGTACAACCCTATAAAACCGCTACGCAGAGTGGTGTTACACAGATTGCGTATCATTTCCACAAACCGATGGTGGTGACCAACGTGGGTGGCCTGGCCGAAATTGTGCCGCACGGGTTGGTGGGGTACGTGGTAAATCCCGACCACCAGGAGGTAGCCAGAGCCATTGCAGATTTCTATTCAGGCAATAAGGAAGAAGTGATGAGGGCAAATGCTGAACTGGAAAAGAAAAAATACTCCTGGAGTGTGATGTCCGGGAGTATTGACCGTGTTTAATCTGCTTCTCTTCTATTCTTCGATGATGACAATTTTTTCAATCTTGTGGCCCCTGCGGATGGCGTCAATCACCTCAAGACCTTCATAAACCTTCCCGAAAACGGTGTGATTACGATCAAGATGCCTGGTGTTTTCACGATTGTGACAGATGAAGAACTGCGATCCGCCGGTGTTTCTGCCTGCGTGTGCCATGGATAGCACGCCCCGGTCGTGGTACTGGTTATCGCCATCGAGTTCGCAAGGAATCGTATAACCCGGGCCACCGGCACCTGTTCCGTCGGGGCAACCGCCCTGGACCACGAAGTCGGGGATCACGCGATGGAAGGTAAGGCCATCATAATAGCCCTTTTTTGCCAGCGTGACAAAGTTGCCAACGGTACCCGGGGCATCTTTCTCAAAAAATTCTACCTTCATTAACCCTTTCTGGGTGTGGATTTCAGCTTTCAGCATAGTGTTTTGTTTTTATTATGATTGATATTAGACTTTTTCAATGATCATGGCGATTCCCTGACCGACACCGATGCACATGGTACAGAGGGCAAGTTTTCCTTTAGACTGCTGAAGCTGGTGAACAGCGGTGGTGATGAGCCTGGCACCGCTCATTCCCAGCGGATGCCCCAGGGCGATGGCGCCACCGAATGGATTGACACGTGGGTCATCGTCATCCATACCCAGCTCCCGAAGGCATCCCAGGGCCTGGGCCGCAAAAGCTTCATTCAGTTCGATGAGGTCGATGTCGCTCAATGCTATTCCTGTCTTTTTGAGCAATATCTGCGTTGCCGGAACAGGTCCCAGTCCCATAATTCTTGGTGGAACACCGGCAATTGCCATTCCGATGATTCTTGCCCTGGGTGTGAGGTTGTGGATGTTGATGGCGTGTTCTGATGCAATCAGCAAGCCCGCTGCTCCGTCATTGATACCAGATGAGTTGCCGGCCGTTATCGTGCCGTTTGGCCCGGTAAGCACCTTCAGTGAAGCCAGTACCTCTCGGGTGGATAACCTTGGGTGTTCATCCTGTTCGAACACCAATGCATCCCCTCTTTTTCGGGGAATCACAACCGGCAGGATTTCGTCATTAAAACTACCGTTTAAGATAGCAGCAGCAGCCTTTTCCTGGCTCCTGAAGGCGAAAAGATCCTGGTCCTTTCGACTGATCTGTAATTCAGATGCAATATTTTCGGCGGTCTGCATCATGGAATCAACACCATACCGTTGTTCCATTGTATCATTGATGAATCTCCACCCGATGGAGGTATCGTAAATCCGGGGGTTTCTTGTGAAAGGCTCTGCAGGTTTCTCCATCACAAACGGGGCGCGCGTCATGCTTTCCACACCACCGGCAAGGATCACATCGGCTTCACCGGTTTTGATTGCCCTCGCAGCAGTACCCACAGCGTCCATCCCGGATCCGCACAACCTGTTTATGGTTGCCCCCGGTACAGTGTGCGGCAGGCCGGCAAGCAACAGGGCCATCCTGGCAACATTTCGGTTGTCCTCACCTGCCTGGTTGGCACATCCCATCAGTACATCGTCAAGAGCAGCCGGATCAAGGGTGCTGTTGCGCTGCAACAAAGCTTTCAGGGGTATCGCTGCCAGGTCGTCAGTCCTGACGGCTGCAAGTGCCCCACCGTATTTACCGATCGGTGTGCGGATGGCGTCACAGATGTATGCTTCAGACATCATTCTTTGGTTTAGTTGTTTAGGTGTTTAGGTGTTTAGCGTTTAGTTGTTTAGGCGTTTAGTTGTTTAGGTGTTAAATGCCTGAAGTATGATCCTAAACATCTAAACATTCTAAACATTCTAAACTTTACAAACTTCAAAGCATGGGTTTAATTCTCCTGAACGCGCTCAGCATCGCATCGGAAAGGATATCAATCTCTTTCTGGGTGATCACCGTTGAGAGAACGCAGGAACAGCTGTAAATCAGCATTACACCCTCATCAAACAGATGTTTCAGGAAGGTTCTGTTGACCTTCTGGGCTTTTTCGTCCTCAAAGACATCCCTGTAACTGCGGGGAGGGTCTTCCCTGAAGTGCACCTTGAACATTGAGCCGCTTCCGGTGATACTCAGAGGGATACCGGCCACCTTGCCAGCTTCGGTGACCTGCCGGATGGCAATGGTGGTCATCCTGTTAATCTTTTTCACCGCTTCCCTGTCCAGCATTTCCATGGTTACTTTCCCTGCCGTGAGTGAAATCGGGTTGGCCGAGAAGGTTCCTGAAAGTGCAAATCTGAACAGATCATGGGTCGGGTCAAGCACATTCATGATCTCCGTTTTACCGGCAAACGCACCGATGGGGAAGCCCCCGCCGATAATCTTGCCCATCGATGTCAGATCGGGTTTGACTTTGAACAGAGATTGCGCTCCTTCATACTCAACCCTGAAGCAGATTACTTCATCAAAACAGAGTAAGGCGCCATTTTCCGTCGTCCATTTACGCAAAGCTTCCATGAATTCGTCATCAGCTTTGATAAGGCCGATTCTGTGGGGCATCGGATCCACCAGCACACATGCTATCTCATCCTTGTGCCTGTCAAGGATTTTTATGGTTCTTTCTGTATCGTTGAAGGGATAGATCACCACATTATCTGTCACACCTTCAGGCGTGCCGTAGACGTGGGGCACACTGTTGGGGCTGTCGATACTGCCCCAGTTTGCCGGTGATGCACTTTGACTTATTTCCGCAGTGTCATAACTACCGTGATAACCTCCTTCTGCTTTCGCAATTTTGGGTCTGCCAGTATAGGCCCTTGCGGCTTTCAACATTGCCATGACGGCCTCAGTCCCTGAATTGACAAAGCGTAATTTTTCAAATCCGGGAACCCTGTTGCAGAGTAATTCAGCATAAGAGACCTCTACTTCTGTTCCGAGATTGAAAGCGGTTCCTTTTCGCACCTGTTCACATACTGCTTCAACGATGGCCGGATGGGCATGTCCGTGAATCATGGATGCGATATTGTTTGCAAAGTCGATGCGGGTAACACCGTTGGTGTCTGTAACATAGGCTCCGGATGCCCTGTCAACATAACGTGGGAATTGCTGGCGCAATAATACATTTCTGCTTAAACCCCCGGGCATCACCTTGATTGCCCGTTCATAGATCTGCTGATCCTTAACGGTCCGCTCTTCGGATCCATCAGTCGGTTGATTCATATTGACTTAGTTTTTGTGTTGATATGGATGTCAGTGGCTCCCCAGGAGTTGAGCCTCTGTATTTTTTTTCAGAAAATCCAAATCAATGCCGGGAGCCAGTTCTCTTACAACCAGCCCTTCAGGGGTAACATCCAGGATTGCATAGTTGGTGTATATTCTGTTAACGCACTTTTTCCCGGTAAGCGGATAGGTACATTGTTTCACGATCTTGGAATCCCCCGTTTTGGTTGTATGCTGGGTGATGACCAGGATGGTTTTTACACCGGCGACCAGGTCCATAGCTCCGCCTACGGCAGGGATGGCATCCGGATCGCCGGTGGACCAGTTTGCAAGGTCACCCTCCTGAGAAACCTGCAATGCACCCAGGACGCAAATGTCGATATGCCGCCCCCGAATCATCGTGAAGCTGTCGGCATGGTGAAAGTAGCTGGCGCCAGGGATAGCGGTGACATACTTTTTGCCGGCATTGATCAGTTCGGGGTCCTCTGCACCGGGTTGCGGTGCCGGACCCATGCCCAGTAATCCATTTTCGGTATGATAGATTACCTCACGTCCTTCAGGAACATACCCCGCAACCAGTTCAGGGATGCCGATGCCAAGATTTACATAAGCTGCGTTGGGGATGTCTTTCGCAACCTTTTCTGCCATCTGGTTTACAGTCCAGCCTTTGATTTCCTGTTTCTGATTGTCTACCATGGATACCTCCTGTTCTCTGCCACCAGGGCCGATTCATCAGCCGGGTTGGTTACCCGGACAATTTTCTGCACAAAGATACCCGGAGTGACAACACACTCCGGATCAATGCTTCCAAGTTCAACGATTTCACGTGCCTGGACGATGGTTGTGTCCGCTGCGGTACACATCACCGGCCCGAAATTCCGGGCAGTTTTGTGGTACAGCAGATTGCCGTAACGGTCTGCGGTGCGGCATTTCACCAGCGCAAAATCGGCACGGATGGCATGTTCCATTACGTAGGTCTGTCCGTTGAAATTCCTTAACTCTTTACCTTCTGCCAGCGGGGTGTTGACCGAAGTTGGGGTGTAAAAGGCAGGGATGCCCGCACCACCAGCCCTGATCCGTTCCGCAAGGGTTCCCTGGGGTACCAGCTCCAATTCAATTGCGCCTTTTCTGTAAAGCTCGGGAAACACTACAGAATTCGAGGTGCGGGGGAATGAGCAGATCATTTTGGTTACCTGGCGGTTGGCAATCAGTGCCGCCAGACCCACCTGGCCGCTCCCTGTATTGTTGCTCACAATGGTGAGGTTGCGTGCCCCCTGATCAATCAGGGCGTGGATAAGTTCAATGGGGCTTCCTGCTTCGCCAAATCCGCTGATCAGCACGGTAGCACCATCAAAAATATCGGCCACCGCTTCATGGACCGAAGCAACGATTTTATTGATCATATTCTTTCAAAATGTGATTATTCGTCCTGAAGGTGCAACTGACGCTCAAGATTAATGCTGAGGTTCTTTTCGATCTGTTTCAGTTCTTCTTCGTAAAAATAGGCCTCAGTATCGAATGGCTCAAGCTTCTCAATGGTATTTTCCTGCTCATCGTATTTGGCCAGGTACACCTTGTCAAGCCACTCCATATTTCTGCCTTCATTGAATTTCAATGCGAACGCAGTCTCACCGTTTACTTCAACGGTACCGAGAAAGGAGATTTTCCCTGCAGAGGAGGTCATGGTGATATACCGGGAGGGGCGGTTGATGGAGGCCAGTGATCGGTAAACTTTGCTGAAGACTTTATTGATGATGGCCAGCGGGGCTGTGAAGTAGTGATGCTCACCGGTGGGACGGGCGCAGTACATGGAGTGGAATCCAACACCAAGCATTGCCAGGATATTCCCGAGGTCAATCCAGTTCTGCGCTGAGCGATCAATGTCAAAATTGCCGTCAGCATCACTGAACAAACTGATATGATGCATGATCGGGCTCTGGCTCTTAACGGTAACACCATATTTTTTCAGCCGCCTGATTCCTGCCAGCGTGGTTGGGTTGATGAGCTCCCGGGGTGTAGAGAAGTGAGCCATCCACACCACCTGGATTCCGTGCTCGGTCAGATCGCGGAACAGTTCAAGGGTCTTTTGGTATTTGTTGCTCAGCACCAGTTCAGGTTGAAAAGTGAGTGCCCTGGAGCCCAGGCGAAGGGTTTTGATGTGCAGCAGGCTGTTGTCTTCATACAGAGGCTTTGAATATTCCATCAGCCTGTCATAAGTGATGTACCCGGCATCACCCCCGGTGATCAGCATATCGCTTACTTCAGGATGTTGCCTGATGTAGTCGAGCACCTGGCTGATATCTTCCTGCACGAACATATCCTCGTCGCCGCGCACTTGCGCATGCCTGAAGCAATAGCTGCAGAAAGCAAAGCAATTCTGGGTGGTTTTGTCGAAGATCAGCTGGCAGGGGGGGTATTTGTGCTGCACACCCTCAAGAATCTCAACATGTCCCTCGTCATTGACAAACCAGGGTTTGTTCAGCTTCTGCTTCCCGTCGTGTGGATTGGTAAGTTTCTGGTAATCCTCCACAATTTTTTGGCGCTCTTCGTCGCTTTTTGCCTCACTGTATATCTTTACCGTCTCGGCGTTGATCATTCCGGGTTGTGGGAAGACGAGCTGAAATACAGAATCTTTGGCAAAATTTTTCCAGTTGATGGTATTGAGGACGTGGCGGGTTGCCATAAAACGGTACACTTCAATAAAAAGCTCACGCTCAATGATATGCCCGATATCAATGCCATGTTCCTTCAGGATTCCCACGATCTCCCTGAACCCCTCAAGCCCGGAATACCTCATCCTGGTGTTGAACATAAACGGAAAACTTTCATTGAGTCCTGAATGCTGTGGATATGCAGCCTGAAGACGGTTCAGCAGGCCGTGCGGAAGGAGATTTTCCTTTTGAATAATAGCCTTGATCTCATCCGGGTAATGGTATCGGTCATACATCCTTTCAACATCAGCCTGGGTAAATTTCAGATTTTCTTCTTCTCTCTTCATTTCACGGTGATTAAAACAGGTTTGCGATTAAAATTGCTTGATTGAATATGCAAAGTAAGCATAAAAAAATGACTTGGTGATGGCCTGGAATAGCATCAGAAATGATTATTTCTACGCTATTTTGATGATTCTTCTCATCTTTGCAGATGAAATACAGCATATGGATAAGATTATTCGGACAATAGCGCAATCGGTTTCACTGCAACAGCAGGTTGCAGCAGACCGTGAATTTCTCGGGAAGGTTGGGCAGGTGTGCCGCATGATGGAGGACTGTTTCCGAAGCGGAGGGAAAGTGTTGCTGTGTGGTAACGGAGGTAGTGCAGCGGATGCCCAGCATTTTGCAGCGGAACTGTCAGGAAGGTTTTACTATGACCGGCCTCCGCTTGCTGCAGAAGCGCTGCATGTTAACACTTCCTATCTGACCGCCGTTGCCAACGACTACAGCTTCAGCGAGGTGTATGCACGCCTGGTACAAGGGCAGGGAAAGGCGGGAGACATCCTGATCGGGTTTAGTACTTCAGGGAATTCTGCCAATGTGATCAGGGCGTTTGAAGAGGCCCGCAAAATCGGCATGAGCACGGTAGCCCTGACCGGCCATACCGGCGGCAAACTCGCGCCGCTGGCTGATGTGCTGCTCAATGTCCCTTCAGATATCACCCCAAGGATTCAGGAAATTCATCTTCTGGTTGCTCATATGATCTGTGAGGAGATTGAAAAAGTAATGTTTCCCCAATGAATCAGATGTGTAAAGTCTCTTATGCAGCAATGCAGAACTGATCAACAATCAAAATGGGTATTGATCTCAGCAGGATAAACCGTGATTGGACACTCTTCCTTGACAGGGACGGCGTTATTAATGTGCGTATCAGAGATGGTTATGTGCTGAATGAAGAAGCTTTTGTTTTTCTGCCGGGAGCACAAAAAGCGCTGGCAGACCTTTCATCCGTGTTTGGCAGGATCATCGTCGTGACCAATCAGCAGGGGATAGGGAAGGGGCTGATGACCGAAGAAGACCTCGAAAGGATACACAGGAAGATGATTTCGGCTGTTGAGGCCTCAGGGGGGAAGATCGACAAGGTGATTCATTGCCCTGATGTGGATACAACCCCGGAGAACTGCCGTAAACCTGGTGCAGCCATGGGCATGATGGCAAGGGAGTGTTTCCCGGAGATTATATTCGGGAAAAGTATCATGGTCGGGGATACTCCCTCCGATATGATTTTTGCGAGGAACCTTGGTTTGAAGGCGGTGTTTGTTGATGATGGGGAACCGGGTAATGAGCATGGTGCAGCAGGATATGATCTCAGGGTGCAATCCCTTGCCGGATTTGCCCGTTTGTTTATCAAAATCAATCAATAAAAGAAAAGAGAAAGTATGTATAAGGCTAATGTTCTGGTTTTGTTTTTTATGCTGATGCTCATTTTCACAGCCAAAGCTGTCGGGCAGCAGGACACCCTCAATCGTACCGATAAAAACGGCAAAAAGCACGGATACTGGATCAAATCCAATAACGATACGCTCATGTATGAAGGGCGTTTTGAGCATGGATCCCCAAATGGTTTATTCGTCTATTATTATCCGAACAAAAAGATCAAATCAACTGTTTTTTACAGTGATAAGGGGAAGACTGCCAGGACTGTGATGTTCCATAGCAACGGGTCCATCATGGCCATCGGGAAGTACATTGATCAGCAGAAAGACAGTCTTTGGAAGTATTATAATGATTTCGAGCTGCTTGTATCTTCCGAGCAATATGAAAAAGGGATTGCGCATGGTGACTGGCAGAAGTACAATGCTGAAGGGAAGGTTATAGAGAAAACTGTTTATCAAAACGGTGTGAAGGAGGGGGATTGGATCCAGTACTTCGACAACGGGAAGGTAAAGCTTAAAGCGACTTACAAAGGGGGCATGCTTGAAGGCAGTTTTCTGATGTATTACAGCAACGGGATGTTCAGTGTTGCCGGGAATTACGTTAAGTCAATTCCGGTTGGGATCTGGATGTTCTACAACATCAGGGGTGAAGTTGAAAGGAAAGATACCTACAAGGATGGGAAAAAGATCAGAACCGAGCAGTTGCTGCCGGTTGTTCAGCCAGACACCCCTGAAGCGATGAATGAGGTAAACAGTTACAGGAGGCAGTTAAGAAGCCTTGGGCTGGAGTGAGCATCCATCTGAAATGGGCCGGTCACCAGTATTAACAGAATGAACCAGCGAAGAGCCGGTGAGAAAGCTATGACAAAGAAAAGGGTACTTGTTGCGATGAGCGGTGGTGTTGACAGTTCAGTGGCAGCAATTCTGCTTGCCAAAGAGGGGTATGAGCTTGTCGGGGTTACCATGAAAGTCTGGGATTATACCGGTTCAGGGATCAAAGGGAAAGAGACCGGTTGCTGCAGTCTTGATTCGATCAACGATGCACGGAAGATTGCCATTGGGATGGGATTTCCCCACTATGTCATCGATCTCAGGGACATTTTTCGTGAGAAGATTATCAACAATTTTGTGGATGAGTACATGAAAGGGCGCACCCCAAATCCTTGTGTGCTCTGCAATTCCTTTGTGAAATGGGAGGCATTGCTTCGCAAGGCCGACCAGCTGGGATGCAGTCACATTGCCACAGGTCATTATGCCAGGGTGAGGCAGGAAGGGGGACGGCATATCCTTTCGCGGGGGGTTGATATGCTGAAAGATCAGTCGTATGTACTTTGGGGGGTTTCACAGGAGAACCTGGGGCGCACCCTGCTGCCTTTGGGCGGTTTTACCAAGGGCCGGATCCGTGAAATAGCCAGAGAGCATGGCTTTGAAACCATTGCGGAGAAGTCGGAGAGCTACGAGATCTGCTTTGTGCCCGACAACGATTACCGCGGCTTCCTGAAGCGCAGCGTTGAAGGGGTAGAGGAGAAACTTTCCGGAGGGGATATTGTGGATACCTCAGGCAAGGTGCTGGGGAAGCACAAAGGCTACCCGTTTTATACCATCGGCCAGCGCAAAGGGCTGGACGTGGCACTGGGCTCTCCGGCCTACGTGAGCAAAATTGATCCTGAGAGCAACACGGTTACCCTGGGTTTCAGGGAAGATATCCTTTCGACCCATATGAGCGTCAAGGGGGTGGTTATGGGTAAATATTCCGAAGTTCCTTCAGGGGGACTTAAGGCGACCGGCAAAGTCCGTTACCATGATAAGGGCGCACCGTGCACCATCACCCCATTTGGTGCAGAAACACTGCTGGTTGCCTTTGATCATCCGGTCTCTGCCATCACACCGGGTCAAAGCGCCGTTTTTTATGAAGGGGACGATGTGGTGGCCGGTGGGATCATTGCTTGATATTGTTTGGGAAATTGTGTAGTTTTGGCGATAAATTAAAACCTGATGAGCAGACCATTATTTTTATTTTGCAGCATATTGTTTATGCTGATGTTCGCAGCTTCCGGCCGGGCACATGCCCAGCAGGTGAGTTCGAAATACATGGTGACTTTTACCGACAAGGCAGGCACCCCTTACCAGGTCACCAATCCCCAGGCTTTTCTGAGTAACAGGGCAATAGAAAGACGAACAAAGTTTGGGATCCCGGTCACACAGCTTGATCTGCCGGTAGCTCCGGCCTACCTTGATACGCTGGCTCAGCGGGGTTTGAAGGTGGATGCCGCTTCTAAATGGTTCAATGCCGCCCTGGTTGATTCCAAAGATTCCCTGGCCATGATGGACCTGCTCAACCTGCCGTTTGTGGAAGCTGTTGACCTGGTTTACTATGTTGTTGCCGGAAGCAAGGGTCAGAAAACCAGCAAAACGGGGAAAAGTGCTGCTATGTCAGCAGACTATACCCCGTTCCTGGAGGATGGACAGCTTTGGGATAACGCTTCCAAATCCGGGAGTATCAACTATGGCGGTGCCTTTGCCCAGGCGAACATGATCGGTGCCAATTATATGCATCAGATTGGCTATACAGGTGATTCTGTGATCATTGCCGTTCTGGATGCCGGTTACAGCATGGCCGACATGCTGCCCGCCTTTGACTCCCTGAGGTTGCAGAATCGGATTCTCTCCACCCGCAATTTTGTCCGCCCGACCGAATCGGTTTATACAAGTTCACAGCATGGAACTATGGTTTTATCAACCATGACGGCCAATCTTCCCGGGCAGATTGTCGGCACCGCGCCACATGCCTCATTTCACCTTCTCCTTTCTGAAGATGTACTCAGCGAGTTTCCGGTCGAAGAGTTTTACTGGGGCCTTGCCGCTGAATATGCCGACAGCATTGGCGCAGATATGATCAATTCTTCGTTGGGCTACACCACTTTTGATCTCCCGCTGCTCAGCCACACCTATCAGGATATGGACGGAAAGACAAATTTATCGTCCCGGGCAGCTACCATTGCCGCCTCAAGGGGGATGCTCGTGATTGCCAGTGCCGGCAATGGCGGAGGAAGTTCCTGGTTCTACATCAGCTCCCCCGGCGATGCTGACTCTATTGTGACCGTCGGTGCTGTAGATGTCGCAGGTATCTACGCACCGTTCAGCTCAACGGGTCCAAGCTTCGACCAAAGGGTCAAGCCCGATGTGGTTGCAGTAGGCCTGGGCTCAACCATTGCCGCATCCTGGGGCGGTGCCACAACCGGTAACGGCACTTCGTTCTCCGGTCCTATCATGTGTGGCGCCCTCGCGTGCCTCTGGCAAGCCAACCCCAATATGTCAAACATGCAGATTATCGATGCACTGCATCGCAGCGCTCATCAATACAACTTCCCGGATACACTCCTGGGTTACGGCATTCCTAACCTTGCCATTGCGCACCTTATCCTCGGCGGACAGGATTTCCACGATATCACCGGTGAGAAGCTGGTTACCGTTGCACCCAACCCATTCAATAATCTGCTGATGATCACTTTCTATGCTGCAGATACCCACCAGGTGTTGCTTGAACTCTATGATTTGCGGGGCAAATTGTATCATAGCCGAAGTTATCTGAAAACCAACGGGTTCAATGTGATTCCGCTGACAGACCTGGATAATCTGGCGGCTGGCGTTTATGTCCTGAAGATTACCGATGGGAAAAATGTCATTACCCAAAAAGTGATCAGGCGTTGATCCCGTGCAATATTCCAGATTCCATCGAGGATGGCAAAACCCTGCCATCCCTTCGTTGCTTTTTATTCACATTCCCATTGTCTCTATGAAGTTGCTGAAAAGATTTTTGCTGGCAGTGTTTCTATGGTGTTGTATGCCTCTTGCAGTTGTTGCACAACCAATGTCTGGAGCCTATTCGGTGGGCGGCGCTGGATCCAGTTACCCGACGGTTGCGGCAGCAGCAGCTGCCCTCTCCTCCAACGGTGTAAACGGACCTGTTGTGTTTGACATCTCCCCTGGCACCTATACGGGAAATATCCTGGTTGGACCAATACAGGGTGCATCAGCGACCAATACCATCGTTTTCCAGTCCACAACCCAGGATAGTACCGATGTCCTGATTACACACCCTTCAGGCACTTCAACCACGGATAACTATGCCCTTCGCCTCAACGGCGCATCGTTTGTCACTTTCAGGTACCTCACATTCCAGCGGACCGGAACGAATAACTACACCCAGGTGATCGATATCATCAATGGTTCCCATTATATCACATTCACCCATAACAGAATCACCGGAGTGCCTGCCACCACGGCGGCAACCTACCAAGCCCTGGTATATGGTGCCAACAACAGTTCCAACAGCAATATCGTGCTTGATGAAAACCGGTTTGAAAACGGCTCATATGGCATCTGGCTTCTTGGCATGAGTCAGCTTCCCTGTTGTGTGGATGTGGGCAACAAAGTGCTGAACAACCATTTCACCGGGCAGCACCACTGTGCTGTGATGCTGTCTTACCAGGGAGGCCCCCAAATCATCGGAAATACCATTGAGGGTACTTCCACGGCCAATGGTTTTGGTATCTATACTTTCTTCTGCGATAATGATCTTCAGATACAAAGGAATAAAATATCCATTATCAATGGCAGGGGGATTTATGTCCACAATGCCGCCATTACAGGGTATCCGGAAAACCTTATTGCCAACAATTTTATCGCGGTTGGCGGAAGCCTGGCATCCAGCGGGATTACCCTTGAGAATTCCCGTTACTGTAACCTCTATTACAACAGTGTAAACATCTACAATCCAAGCCAGGCGGGTACGGCTTTCAGGATTGAGGGTATCGGTTCCGGATTTAATAACCTGAAGAACAACATCTTTATGAATTCCGGGGGTGGATTCGCTGTCTATGTTTCAACTTCGACATCTTCCCCATTACTATCTTCAGATTTCAATAATCTTTATGCAACCGATACATTGCTGGGTTTCTGGCAGACCGCAGGAAATCAGCCTTCCGTTGCTGCATATGCATCAGCATCAGGAATGGAACAGAACAGCGTTTCGATGGATCCTTTATTTGCTTCCCAAACCGATCTCCATTGCACTTCCCTGCTAATGAATAACCTGGGGAATCCCGTTGCCTCTACAGCAACACCGGTAACAGAAGATATCGACAGTCAGCCCCGCCATCCGTTTACCCCCGACATTGGTGCAGATGAATACTCTTTTATCAGCCTGGCTCTTGCTGGTCTCGATACCGTATCATCTTTCTGTGAGGGTAGCTTCCCGGCGATCAGGGTGCAGGTGGAGAACCTGTCATCACAAATGTTCCAGGACTCATTGCTTTTGGGTTATCAATTCCAGGGATTTCCCCGGGAAGTGGCCTGGTATCACATGACTATCCTTCCGTATGATACTGTAAATGTGATACTTTCAGGTACTGCTACAATGCCTGGTTCTGGTGGTTACATCCTTACTGTTGATCTTGCTCATCCCGAAGACCTGGATGCAACCAACGATACAATGCAAACAACTGTTCAGGTAGCGGCCAAAATCATTGTGGATCTGGGTAATGATTTCTTGCTTTGTATGGATGATCTGATTCCTGTCAGTACAAACCTCGCCATTCAGGCCGATTATCTCTGGCATGACAGTTCAACAGACCCGGTGTGGATTGCAGATGCCGGACAAATGGGAGCAGGATTTCACCAGGTATGGGTGAATGTGACCAACATCAACCATTGCTCCTGGAGTGACACCCTGGTCATCCAGGTGGTTGATCTGCCGAAACCCGTCATTGAGGTTCAACCATCTTTTAAAGCATTGATTGGTGGGGACAGTGTGACCGTTGTCTGCAAGAACCTCACGAATTTCTTCTCATGCGGGGCATTCAGCACATATCTCTGGAATGGTACCATTACTGACTCTCGTTTCCCGGCGCGCATTGACGAACTCTTTGTCAACTTCACCGGCGTCACCGTCGCCAAGGGCGAACATCTTGCCCGCATCTACAGTCCGGAGCTCATCAGCGCCCATCAGGAGTTGCGCTTGGCGCACGCCGCTGACCCTGATGGCTCCATCACGCGGGCGGTCCGCGCCAAACTCCGGCTCTGGGATCTCCTGCCCGAACAGGTGGACGCGATCCTGGCCCAGGATGACGTCGCCGACGATTTCGAGTTGCGCGCTCCGACCGGCGGCGTGGTCGTCACCAGGAACATCAAGGAAGGCGACTACGTGAAAACCGGCGAACCGCTCTTCGGCATCGCCGATCTGAGTGAACTGTGGCTGCACCTCCAAGCCTTCGAGTCCGACCTCGCCAAACTCCGTTATGGCCAGGAAGTCGGTTTCACCGTCGAAGCCTGGCCCGGCGAAACCTTCACCGGCCGCATTGCCTTCATTGCGCCAGACGTTGATAAGCGCACCCGCACCGTGCCGGTTCGCGTCAACGTGCCCAATCCCGACGCGCGCCTCAAACCCGGCATGTTTGCCCGGGGTCAGGTCAGGGTGAAACTCGCCGGCGACAACCAGGTCTTCGCGCCTGACCTCGCGGGCAAATGGATCAGTCCCATGCACCCGGAGATCGTCAAAGCCGGTCCCGGCGCGTGCGACGTCTGCGGCATGG
>JAWOGX010000098.1:0-9402 GCA_046496455.1 Bacteroidales bacterium
CTGAATGCCGCCGATCGGCGCGACCATCAGCTCAGCCTGGCTGATCGCCTGCGACTACCGGAGCACCTGGAGCGGCAGCGCGGGGGTATCGGGATGAGGGGACCCGGTGAACGTGAAATCGAAACCGACCGCCGTGTCATCAGGCAGAAAATCGCACTGCTCAAAGAAAAACTGAAGGAGATCGACAAACAGAAAACCATCCAGCGGAAAAACCGCCAGGAGATGGTGAGGGTGGCCCTGGTCGGATACACCAATGTCGGGAAATCAACCCTGATGAATGCCCTGGCCAAAGCGGATGTGTTTGCAGAGGACAAGCTCTTCGCAACCCTGGATACCACCGTGCGCAAAATGGTGATCGACAACCTGCCCTTTCTCCTCGCCGATACCGTCGGTTTTATCCGCAAACTGCCCCATTCACTTGTTGAGTCGTTCAAATCAACCCTTGATGAAACCCGTGAAGCCGATATCCTCCTCCACGTGATCGACATTTCACACCCCGAATTCGAGGAGCAGATCACCATTGTAAACCAGACACTGCAGGAGATCAATGCGGCAGACAAGCAGATGATTTATCTTTTCAACAAGATCGATGCATATTCATGGGAGGAGCAGGAGCCTGATGATCTGACACCGCCAACAGCCTCCAATATCTCCCTCGATGAGCTGAAAACCTCGTGGATGGCGCGTGAAAATACCCCTGCCGTATTTGTCTCGGCCAAACACAAAACCAATTTTGATGAACTCAGGGATATTCTTTATCAGGAGGTTAAGACCATTCATCAGGCCAGATTCCCTTACGACAATTTTTTGTTCTGAAAACAGCGCTTTCATTACCTTTGTCCTTGGCATAGGGCTATCCCTTTGTGCCGGGGCGGAACCGAAAAGCCCAAAAAGAGTAGGATCAAATCAAAATGTAAGCGTATGAAAAAAGGAATGTTTACTTTTTTGGTCGTAATGGCCGGGTTACTGATGTTCAGCAGTTGCACTTCTGTGCACAAAACCATGAGAGAACCAAATGCAAGGGTTGAGTTTGAAAAGGACGACTTCACCTTTTCAGAGCAACTGTCTGCTTCTGCCACCTCCACCATGATCCTGACGATCGACTGGCAGAGGATATTCAAGCAGGAAACAGCCAGTGTTGACGGTGCTTCCATGGCGATTGACATTTCCATGATTCCCGTTGTGGGGAATATGGTAGTGGATAAGACGGCCAACTATGCGCTGTATGAACTGATGAAAAAGAACCCTGGTTGGGACGTGGTGTTCTACCCGCAATTTGAGACCAAAATTGAAAAGCCTGTGCTGGGTATCGGCTTCATCTACAAGACATCGACAGTGACAACCACTGCACGTCTGGCAAAAATCAAATAAAATTTCCGGAGGCTTCAGCCTCCGTCATATCCATTACTGGAGGCTTCAACCTCCGGTAATGGACCGCACGTTTAGCCAAAATCAAATAAAACAGTGTATTTTTGCAGCCTCAAAAGGTTGTAAATCTGAAACATCAATGAACATTATTATTGCCGGCGACGGTGAAGTTGGATTTCATATTGCAAAGCTATTGTCGGATGAGCATCACGACATTACGATCGTGGACCCTCACCGGGAGTTGCTGGAGATGCTCGAAGCACAGTCGGACCTGATGACCATCACCGGGGACTCAACTTCGATCTCTGTGCTGGAAAATGCCGGGGCCGGGGAAGCAGATCTTTTAATCTCCGTGCTGCACGATGAAAAAACCAATATCGTCACCTCCGTGCTTGGGAAGAAGCTGGGGGTGAAACGCACCATTTGCCGCGTCAATAATCCGGAATTTCTCCTGCCTGAGAACAAAGCCATGCTTAAGAGCCTTGGGGTTGATTCTGTGATCAGCCCGGAGAGCATCGCAGCCCGAGAGGTGATTGACCTGTTGAACCAAACGGCCGCTACAGAGGTGTTTGAATTCTCAGGCGGGAAACTTTCCCTGTTCCTGATCAAGCTGGAATCCAACGCCAAAGTGATCAACAAGTCGCTTTCACAGGTCGCCCAGGAATACCCCCACCTGAATTTCAGGGCAGTAGCCATCCACCGCCAGGGGCGCACCATTATCCCCAGGGGTGACGACCGCTTTCTGGTTGATGACCTTGCCTATGTGATCACCAAACCCGAAGGGATCGATCAGATGATCGCACTCAGCGGAAAGTCGAAAATCGATATCAAAAATGTGATGATTGTCGGTGGCGGACGTATCGGAAGACTCGCCGCCATTAGCCTTGAAGATGATTTCAACCTGAAGGTGATCGATATCAGCAGGGAGCGGTGTGAACAGCTCGGGGCAATCCTCACCCAAACCCTCGTCATCAATGGTGATGCAAGGGATATGGTGCTGCTGGAAGATGAAGGCATCCGCAGCATGGATGCATTCATTGCCGTTACGCGTGACTCGGAGACCAATATCCTGCTGTGCCTGATGGCCAGAAAATACGGCGTCAGAAGAACCATTGCCCTGGTTGAGAATATCACTTTCATCGATGTTGCCCAGAACATGGGGATTGATACCATCATCAACAAAAAGCTGATTACCGCGAGCCACATCGTGCGATTCACCCTGGATGCACAGGTCACCTCCATCAAATGCCTCAATGGTGTTGATGCAGATGTGCTGGAGTTCCTGGTGAAGCAAAAATCAGATGTCACCAACAAAAAGATCAGTGACCTGAAATTCCCCGCCAACGCCATCATTGGCGGACTTGTAAGAAACAATGAAGGACATATTGCGGTCGGGGACCTGCAAATCCAGCCCAATGACCGGGTGGTGGTCTTCTCCCTGCCCGATGCGATGAGCAGGGTTGACAAGCTTTTCAACTAATCCTCTGAAAAACAGATACTCCTCTCCCGATGAGAAGATGGTCAGAAGTGAACTGGCGAAGAATTGTGAGGGTGATCGGCATAATGCTGGTCATTGAGGGGCTTGCCATGTTTCTCGGCATCCCCTTTTCAATCTGGTATAACACCTCAGACCTTCATGCTCTCCTCCTGTCAGGTTCCATTACCGGTCTCACCGGGCTAGCCCTGCTTTTGCTCCACAAAAGCAGCAATCCCATCATCGGCAAAAGAGAAGGTTATATCATCGTGAGTTTCTCCTGGGTCATCATCTCCTTTTTCGGCGCCCTCCCCTATGTTTTCAGCGGCGTCATCCCCAATTACACGGATGCCTTCTTTGAGACGATTTCCGGGTTTACCACCACCGGAGCTACCGTATTGGTTGATATCGAAAGTGTGCCGCATGGAATCCTTTTCTGGAGAAGCATGACACACTTCATCGGCGGTATGGGAATCATCGTCCTTTCACTCGCAGTCCTTCCATTCCTTGGTGTAGGCGGTTCCCAGATGTTTGCAGCGGAAGTGCCCGGTCTGAAAACCGATAAACTTCACCCCAGAATTACAGAAACAGCCAAGAGGCTGTGGCTGATCTATTTTGCCTTCGTTGTCCTTCAGACAATCCTCCTCCTTTTCGGTGGAATGAGCCTCTTCGATGCCATCTGCCATTCGTTTTCCACCATGGCTACAGGCGGTTTTTCAACAAAAAACGACAGTATCGCAGGGTTTTCACCCTATATCCAATATGTGATCATAGCTTTTATGATCCTTGCCGGGACCAATTTCACCCTGCACTACCTGTTTCTGCACCGCGCCTTTTCGAGGATATACAGGAATGAAGAATTCCGGTATTATTTACTGATGATGCTGATTATGGGTGTTGTGATCGGCGGGTTGCTAATCGCCTTTCATCATCTGCCACCGGAAAAAGCTTTCCGCGACGGACTCTTCCAGGTGGTGTCCATCGTTACTACCACGGGGTTCGTCACTGCGGATTACCTCTCGTGGAAGCCGTTCATCTGGTTCCTTATCTTTATCCTGATGTTCACCGGCGGGAGCGCCGGTTCAACCGGTGGAGGGATCAAAGCCATACGCACCCTGCTGCTCATCAAAAGCAGCTTCATTGAACTGAAAAGGTTGGTGCATACCAGAGCTATGATACCAGTCAGATATGATACCCGTCCTGTATCCCAGGAAGTGATTACCAAAGTGCTGGCGTTCTTCTTCTTCTATATGGCTTCGTTCCTCATCGGCACCATGGTGATGAGTTTCCTGGGGCTCGACTTTGAAACCGCCCTTGGATCAGTCATTGCCTCGCTGGGAAATATTGGCCCTGGCATCGGAAATGTAGGTCCGGTTGATCATTACGGCCATATCCCGATGGCCGGGAAATGGGTGCTCTCCTTCCTGATGCTCCTGGGAAGGCTCGAAATCTTCACCATCCTGATCCTGCTCAATCCGTCGTTCTGGCGGAACTGACCGTATCCAGCTCCGCTATGACTGGCGAAAAGGGCACTTTATACCGCTCAAGAACCAGTGCAGCCTCGGTTTCAAACTTTTCTTTGGCCTTCCGCCGGTGGTTCGTGATGAATTTCCCCAGATTCTCCACATAGAACTGATCCTGGTAAGTGAAAGTGCCCGCCGGTTTCTTCTGCAATCGGATGATTTCACTGTATTCATTACTGAGAAGCATCCTGTAGGTGTCAAACAGCATCACGGCATCATCCCTCAGGTCTTCCTCCCCCTTCAGCACCTCAAGCTGTGCTATGACCAGCGCCGAACTGTCCAACTGGTCCATGGCTGCCTGGTACGACCTGTCCATGTCCTCCGGGATATACTGCTCCAGCGACCGCTCGAGGGCATCAAGCCCGTCGGCCACCCTCTGGTGCTCTGCATTGATCGTTTCAATATACTCCTTTACCCTGTCCTTTTTGCGGGTACAGGATGGGAGCACCACAACCGACGCCCCTGCAATCATTATCAGCAGAAAAAAAACATCTCTTTTCATGAATTACCTTTTTAACAGTGCAAAAATAGATGATTAAAAATCACGGGTGACCGATAAAAAGAAGATCCTGAATATTCGTCAGGAAGCGCAGCCAATGCTTACCACACTGATCCTGACCCCGTCAGTTTCATTGAACACCTCGGCCAGCGCCTCTATGGTGGCGCCGGTTGTGATCACATCATCCACCAGAAGCACATGCTTCCCCTCCAGCCGGTGCCCCTGTTTCAGGCTGAAACGCTCCCGTGCATTTTCCCATCTGCCAAACCGGTCTTTGGTGGTCTGGCTCACATTGTACACCCTCCTGACCACCTTGTCGGTCCATAAAGGCTTGCCGGTCTCTGCACTGATCCCTTTCGCAATGGCAAGGCTCTGATTGTAACCACGCCTGCGCTCTTTCTTCCAGTGTAACGGCACCGGGATAATGCCGTCCACATCCGAAAGGGAATCGCACGCCGCCATCTTCCTGCCATACAGCTTCCCGAGGTGCTCACCGATGTCCTGCCTCCCCTTGTACTTAAGCTGATGGATCAGCTTCTGCGTGCTGTTCCCTTTGCGGTAATGCAAATACGCCGAACAATGGACAAGCCGTATCCTCCCCCAGAACATCCGCGCCGCCTTATTGTCTGGCTCATGATGGTACCCTGTCTCCGGAAGGTGAAGCAGGCATGGTGTGCAAATCACCTTCTCATGCAGAAACAGGCTCTTGCCACAAACAGCGCAAATCCTCGGGAAAAACAACTCCAGCAGCGATGCCCCCCAATCAACCACATTCCTGAACATCTTTTTCATAAAATGCATATATGCTTCCGGAGGAAAAAAACGGATGCAAAATCCCGCTTTTTTTTGAATCGCCACCGCAAAGATCAGTAAATGATATCTTTTTGTTAATTTTGCACCCCCGTTTCAGGGAGTTAATATTGATATTTCAACATGGATAATCAGAAAAAAGAAAAGAAGCCTTTGTGGCTTATCCTCGCCCTCCTGTTTTTGGTCGCATTGCTGGTGATGATCTTTATGTATGCCGACAGCCGGAAAAGCATACAGAAAGTGATTGAACAGCGGGTTCGTGAATCCACCAGCCATCAGCGGGAACTTGATTCCCTCACTTTTGAGTTCGAGAGCATCAAAAAAGCATACGGCAGCCTTAACCAGCAACTTAAGGGCAAAGACAGCCTCATTCAGGAGAACATCCAGCGGATCAACCAGCTTATCGCCTCCAATGTTTCCAAAGACCGCATTATCCGTGAGCTGGAGCAGCTCCGCAGCCAGAAACTCGATTACGAACGCCGCCTCGATTCACTCCTTTATATCAATATGGAACTGACCGATAAAAACCTGGAGCTGAAATACCGTGTGGAGGCTGAAAAGGAAAAGAACATTGTGCTGACGGAAGAGAAAGAGGAGTTCAAACGGAAGGCAATCCTCGGGGAAAAAATCAGGGCCTACAACATCTCCGCGGGAGGTTACCGTTACCGCGGTACCACCCGTGAAACAATCACAGACAAAGCAAGGCGCACCGACCGCATCAAGGTCTGCTTCACCATCGGGGAGAACCTTGTGATCCCGCCCGGTGAAAGAACGATGTATGTAAGGGTGGCGCGCCCCGACAACGTGATCCTTACCCTGGGCGGAGGTGAACTCAACACGTTTGAATATCAGGGAGAGAGGCTTCAGTTCAGTATGCGGCAGCAGGTGAATTACCAGAACAGGCCATTGCCGGTTTGCATGAACTGGGACAAAATTGTTGAGGGGAGTGCAATGACAGGGACTTACAATGTATCCATCTTTTTCGAAGACCAGGAGATCGGGAAAGCTTCCTTCACACTTGAATAACCCACTGTTTGACTTAGTGGTGAACAATCGCAGGTGAATGATGTTATCATCCTGAGATTACCTTATGGAACCAATCACAGGAACAGTATTCGACATCAGGCGCTTCACCATGAACGACGGCCCGGGCGTGCGTGTAACCGTTTTTCTCAAAGGTTGCCCGCTGCGGTGTGCCTGGTGCCATAATCCTGAAGGACGCGACCCTTCACCCGTCACCGTAAACTATGAGGTGAAGGATTGCGACGGAAATGTCTCCTCCGTTTCTGATACGATCGGAACCACATTCACCCCGGAGGAACTTCTGGAAACAATCCTCTCGGAAAAAGCGGTGATGCAGGGAAGTGGCGGAGGGATCACCTTCTCGGGCGGAGAACCCCTGATGCAGTACCGGTTTCTGCTGCCGGTGCTCAAAGCCTGCCACGAGCAGGGTATCCATACCGCCATCGATACCAACGGATACTCCCCTTCAGAAGTGTTTGAAGAGGTCATCCCCTATACCGACCTTTTCCTTTTCGATCTGAAGCACGCCAACCGGCAGAAACACCTCGAGTACACCTCGGTTTCCACAGTGAAGATCCTGGAGAACCTGGAGCTGATTCTCAGCAAGGGGGCACAGGTATGGATCCGGGTACCGGTAATCCCCGGTTTCAACCACAGCAGGCAAGACATCGCTGAGATCATCCGGGTACTGAAAGCCATGCCCAAAGGGATCAGTCAGGTGGAGCTTATCCCTTACCGGAAAACCGCGGCCGATAAATATCGTCGACTCGGTTACCATAACTCCATGGGAGACACCCCATCCCTGAGTCCCGCAAGGTTGCGTCCCTACCGGAGGATGTTCCGCAGGGCCGGATTTGACACCATCATCGGAAGCTGAGTTGTTGCAGCCTTGTTTTTCAGAAAATTTCTATTTTTACCCTCCAAAACTAAAAATAAATTTAGTTTCGAAAATATATATGTAGATATGAAAAGATCATTGATGTTTTTATTGCTGACGATGCTGGCGGCAGGACTGCCTGCCCAGGAGATCACCGGAAAATGGTACGGCTTGCTTGAAGTGGGCGGTTCGGCCATGCGGATTGTATGGAACATTGACAAGGCAGATGGCGTTTACACCGCCACCATGGACAGTCCTGACCAGGGCGCCAAGGGGATTCCGGTTGACATTGTGACCTTTGAGGCGCCAAACCTGGTCCTGAAGATTTCGCAAATGAGAATTGAATACACCGGTGAACTGGTGGACAGCATATTCAAAGGGACCTTCAAGCAGGCCATTTTCAGTGCAGCGATGGACCTGACGCAGGAAGAGATTGCAAAGCCGACCCCGCGAAGGAAACAGGATCCGAAAAAGCCTTATCCGTATATCGCTGAAGATGTATCCTTTCCCGGCAAGGAGGCAGGAATTACCCTGGCAGGCACCCTGACCATACCGCCCAAACCAGGCAAATACCCTGCTGTGGTGCTGATTTCCGGGAGCGGTCCCCAGAACCGTGATGAAGAGTTGCTGAACCACAGACCCTTCCTGGTCCTTTCCGACTATCTGACACGACGCGGGATCGCTGTGCTGAGGTATGACGACCGCGGTACTGCGGAATCCACGGGGGACTTCTCCACAGCCACCACCGCTGACTTTGCCACCGATGCTTCGGCAGCCATCGAATACCTGAAAACCCGCCCTGAGATTGACCATTCGAAGATGGGGCTGATGGGGCACAGCGAAGGGGGGGTCATTGCCCCCATGGTAGCCAACAGAAACCAGGATGTGGCCTATATCGTATTGCTGGCAGGTACCGGAATCCCCGGCGACGAGCTTATGCTGATGCAGATGGAACTCATCGGCCGTGCAGAAGGATTGACCGAAGAGCAGATCAGCAGGACCTGGCAGCAGAACCGCACCATTTTCGACATGGTGAAACGGATCAATGACCAGGATGCCCTGACCCCGGAAATAGAAACCTACCTGAGAAAGGCCATTGTTGAAAATCCTGACATGGAAATCCCGGAGGGAATGAACGCTGAGGAGCTGGTAACTTTGACAATCAGCCAGTTTACAGGACCGTGGATGCAGTATTTCCTGAAACACGATCCTGCAAAGGAGCTGGAAAAGGTTAAGGTCCCCGTGCTGGCGGTAAATGGCACCAACGACCTGCAGGTTCCGGCGAAGGTGAACCTTGAGGCGATTGAGAAGGCAGTACGCAAAGGGGGCAACAGCAACGTGACCGTAAAGGAGTACAAAAAGCTCAACCACCTCTTCCAGAAGAGCAAGACCGGCCACCCCGATGAATACGGGGAGATAGAGCAGACCTTCTCTCCCAAAGTGATGAAAGACATCACAAAATGGATTCTGCGGGTTCCTTAAACACCGCCATGTCCTCCTGGTTCCTTAAACACCGCCATGTCCTCCTTCGTTCCTTAAACACCGCCATGTCCTCCTTCGTCGGACAATGGCGGGTTTCCGATAACCCGACGGAGTCGACGAAGGAGACCCGTCGGGGTTTAATACGCAGTTCAAACTCCGCCATGTCCTCCTTCGTCGGACTATGGCGGGTTTCCGATAACCCGACGGCGTCGACGAAGGAGACCCGTCGGGGTTTAATGGGGGTTTAATGGGGGTTTAATGGGTATGATGTTTAATTTTTAACTTTGATCTTCGTAAAAAACCATTCTCTCCTGATTTCAAAAATCCATAAATGCAAATTCCAATG
>JAWOGX010000118.1:0-5309 GCA_046496455.1 Bacteroidales bacterium
GGTAACCTCCGGATTCCACATTGATGTCACCATACCAATCCTGATCTCTTTTACGTCAGGCATCAATACGGGTTCAACATCCGACAGGTTCTTCTTCTTCTCCACTGTTTTGTCAGTTGTTAATTGCCGGTGCCGTGCTGAATATACCCTTCAACCCTGGCAATATACTTCTCAACACTGTTTGAACGGAATGAGGTTGGGTAGTCTTTTCGGATTCTGGTATATGCATCCAGCGCTTTCTCCCACTCTTTCATGATTTCGAAGGTGTTCCCGGCGCGAAGCAGAAACTCCGGTGTGAGGAATTCATTGTTCGCTTCCTCTGCAGCTTCCAGATAGTAATCAGCTGCTTTACCCGGATCGTTGAGTTCAAGGTGGGCGTCACCCAGCATACGAAGGGCAGTCGGCCCTACCATCGGATCTGCGGCTTTGAATTTCTTCAGAAGTTCAATGGCATCGTCGAACTGCCCCTGTTTCAGGTAGATTGATCCGGCATAAAACCTTGCAAGGTTTCCTGATGGTGTACGGCTGTAATCATCAATGATATCCAAAAATCCAAGGTTCAGTCCATCACCGTTCAGTGCCAGATTGAGGCTGTCCTGCTCAAAGTATTTTTCCGCAATGAACATTTTTTCCTGCGCTTCGCGTGCCCTGGGCAACTTAATGAACTTCTCATACCCGTAATATCCGCCAAAAAGAATGATAATCCCTCCGATAATATAGAGAATCAGCTTCTGATTCTTTTCGAGAAACATCTCTGTCCGGCTTAATGCCTCTTCAACAACCTGAATGTTCTCCTGCGTCTTGTCAGTGTTTTTCTTTGCCATAGTTTTCTGAAATTGAGGTGCAAAAATAGCACTTTTGATCCAATGCGCAAGGTGATGCACATTTTTTAAAAGCTGAGTTTTTAACAAAGTTATCCCCGAAGACTGCTTTCATAAGGGACCCTGTTCAGAATGGATCGCCCCAGTGTCACCTCATCGGCATATTCCAGTTCATCACCCACAGCTATTCCCCGTGCTATGGTTGAAATAACCAGATCCGCGCCTTTGATTTTCCTGTAAATGTAAAACGTGGTCGTATCCCCTTCAATGCTGGGGTTTATAGCCATGATGATCTCATTCACTTTCTTTTCGCTGACCCTCTCCACCAGGCCATCAATCGTCAGTTCATCCGGAGTAATCCCTTCAATGGGAGAAATGACTCCGCCCAGAACATGGTAAAGACCGTGGTACTGCCCTGTTTGTTCAATGGCCATCACATCCCTCACATCCTGAACAACGCAGATCCTGGACCGGTCACGTGTCGGATCATTGCAGATTCCGCATACCGAATGATCAGAGATGTTATGGCATTGTTCACAGTAGCAGATCTCTTCACTTAACTTGATCAGGGTATTCCCCAGGATGTTTATGTCTTCCTTTTCCTGCCTCAGTATCCATAATGCGAGGCGCAATGCAGTCCTGCGCCCGACTCCAGGCATCTTTGACAATTCATCAACAGCCTGTTCCAGTAACCTTGAGGGCAACTTATGCATAACCTTCTTCCGGGGGATTTGGTGAAATAATCTATTTTTGCGCAAAATTAACGCTTTCCTGTCAATAACGCCACAACTCCTTCATGTCATCAGGCTTAATACTTATCATTTTCGCCGGTTACACCATACTGCTGTTTGTGGTGGGGTTCCTGACCTCCAGACGAGCCAATGAGGAGTCGTTTTTTATCGGTAACCGCTCCTCCAGATGGTACCTGGTCGCGTATGGCATGGTTGGGGCATCCTTGTCAGGGGTTACTTTTATAAGTATTCCCGGATATGTCGGGGGGACATCGTTTTCCTATATGGTGGTTGTCCTTGGCTACCTCGCCGGCTATGTTATTATTGCCAATGTGCTGTTGCCGGTCTATTACCGCTTGAAACTCACTTCGATATACACCTATCTCGAACAGCGTTTTGGCGTGGCCAGCTATAAAACCGGTGCATCCTTCTTTATCCTCTCGAGGCTTATCGGGGCATCCTTCCGGGTTTATATTGTTGTAAATGTCCTCTATCTTTTTGTCTTCCGGCACTGGGGCGTCCCTTTCTGGGCCGTCGTGGTGCTGTTCGTTCTCCTGATCCTGCTGTATTCCTATAAAGGGGGTATTAAAACCATTGTATGGACTGACACCCTGCAGACCACTTTCATGCTCCTGGCCCTGCTGACAAGCATTTACCTGTTGTCGCAACATTGGGGTGGCGGGATCAGACAGCTGTTTTCTGAAGTCACAGCAAGCAGCTACAGCAAGATGTTCTTTTTTACAGAGTGGAAAGACCGGAACTATTTCCTGAAGCTCTTTTTCAGCGGGATGTTCATCACCATTGTCATGACCGGGCTGGATCAGGATATGATGCAGAAAAACCTGAGCTGCAGGTCATATGGCGAATCAAGGAAAAATATGTACTGGATGAGTTTTATCCTGGTGCCGGTAAACCTGCTCTTTCTCTTCCTCGGAGCTACTTTGTACCTGTATGCGATCAGAAACAACATTGCCATTCCGCAAATGACCGATGAATTGTTTCCCACCGTATCGCTTCTCCACCTCGGGGGATTTGCAGGGATCACGTTTTTGCTTGGCCTGATCGCGGCGGCCTATTCGAGCGCCGACGGTACCCTTACTGCCCTGACCACCTCCGTCAGCATCGATCTGCTGGGATTGCCCAAAAGGGTTGGGCTGACAGAAGATAAGAGACGCCTCATCAGGCGGTTTATCCATGTGATGGTTACCATTGCCGTCACCATTACCATCATCCTTTTTGAGGCAATCAACGATCGGGCAGTCATTGAGAAACTATTTGATATTGCCGGTTATACCTACGGCCCCTTGCTTGGCCTCTATGCTTTTGGGCTGTTTACCAGATTCAACGTGCGCGATGGCATAGTGCCCTTTTTTGCAGTCATCTCCCCGGTTTTGGCCTATGGGGTCAAATTGCTGCTTGAATCAAGGATTTCAGGATACCAGGTTGGTTTTGAAATCCTGATTATGAATGGGATGATCACTTTTATACTCCTGTGTACGATCATTAAAAAGCCGAAGTAACGGTGCCGGGGGGTTGTTCGCTTTCCAGTTGCTTCTCCCGTTCCAGGATGTCCTGCAATGTAATGTTTTTCATCAGTCTGACAGTTTCATCCCTGATCTCCTTAACATAGGATTTTATTCCGCAGGTCTTTTCATCCTTACAGTGCTGACATTGCTCGTAATACATAAAGGTGGCACAGGGTAGCAACGCAATGGCACCGTCGAAATGGCGGATGATTTCTGCCATATTCACCTCCCCGGGTGCCCGCCTGAGCTGGTAACCACCGCCTTTGCCTTTTTTGCTGGCAAGAATGCCAAGTGTTTTCAGTTCAAGAAGAATTGCCTCGAGAAATTTCCGCGGAAGTTTTTCTGATTCGGCAATATCACGGATCAGCACCGGCCCTTTATCCCGTTCACGGGCCAGGTGCACAAGCGCATAGAGTGCGTATTGGGCTTTTTTGGATAGCATAGGGCAAAAGTATGAAAAGAAACTAAAACAACACGGCCGTGATCCTCATTGAATCCATTGCCATACTTTTGTTCGCTTGCTTTCTTACCTTCTTTGTTGTTACTTTGCATGACCAAATCAACGAATATGAAAAGAATCCTCATACTGACAATAGCCCCGATTGCTTTTGGGTTGCTCTTTTCATGCAACAGGGTAGTCTACCAGCCTGAAACCCCTGCTGCACCCTCGTATCAGGTGTTGGGGATTGGCGATTCTGCAGCAGTTTCGAGGCCGGGCGGATTGATGTATGCCCTGCCCAAGAGCCGTTTAGATATCACTATCTATATGAAAAGGACCGAAATGGTTAAAGGCCCTTTTTCAGCATGGGCCGGGAAATACCTGGGAATAGATAATGTGATCAATTCTAATGGGATATTCTGGGAGATCACCGATATCGCCATCAGGCCAATCCCGATACCCGATACCACCCATCTTTACTATGTCGCCCTTGGCGCAATAGATACAGCGTCATTTCCATCCTCGCTGATCATTAATATGAACAGCTCAGGTTTTCTCACCGGTGTATGGAACAGTGAAGAGAGCAAACAGATAGAGAATACATCCATTGAACTTATCAAACCTGGTTTTTCTTCAGTATTTAAGTATTATGCCGAAAGTAACCTTTTTGAAACAACAGATACTGTTGTTGAACGGATTGCCGTTGACTCGGTCATGGTCGAAAAAACCATCCTTCGGAAGAAGATGGTAGAGAAGCCTGCTGAGCAGCGGGCAAAAGAGGCAGCAGATTTCATTCAGAAGCTTAAAGATCAGCGAATCAGTCTCCTTACCGGATATCAGGAAGTGCCTTATGATCAGGCAGCCATCAGGTACATGGCAGAAGAGATAGAGAAGATGGAGAGAGACTATATTGAACTTTTTACCGGCCTGGCTGTCGAAACATCGCATAAAAAAACGGTGGGTATGACGCCTGAAATCCAGGACAACTGTATACCGGTTCCTGTGGCAAGGTTCTCGGCACAGGAAGGGTTGCTGCCGGTTGAAAGCAATAAAGGGGAGTTGATATACATCCAGATCTGCGCTCAGGGGGTTGCACAGGCCGGACGCAGACTTATTGCTGACGTTGTGCCGGAAAACCACCCGGAAAACAATGGGTTTGTCTACCGCATCCCCGAGTGGAGCCTTGTCACACTCTGGCTTGGTGCTCGTCAGCAAAAGGAGTTTTCTTTGATGATTCCGCAATTCGGTACTACTGCCCGTCTTCCATGGTTTGTTACAAATTTTGTCATGGATCCGGAAACAGGTGCAGTAACCAGAATCATCCACCCCTGAGTTGTATTGTCTTTTTTTTAAAATTTCTGAGAGTTGGCAGCCCGTATGGATAGTCATATAAACAGATGATATATACCAAATTAACCCTAAAACCAATACGCCCATGAACATTATTGAAAGAGCCAAAAACATCATTTTACATCCAAAGCAGGAGTGGGTAAAAATTTCCGAAGAGATACCGGATGTGAAATCAATCGCGCTGAATTATGTAGTCCCTTTGTCACTGATCCCTGCTATAGCGACCATACTGGGATGGGGGCTGATCGGAAAGACCCACCGGGCATGGGGCGGTTTCGCCACCACTGTAAAAGGCTGGGATTATGGTGTTTCTCAGGGGGTGGTTAGCTTTATATCCACCCTGCTTGCAGTATTCATAGCTGCACTGGTTATTGACATGCTGGCACCCTCTTTCAAGTCAGAAAAGAATTTTGGGAAATCATTTCAATTGGTGGCATTCGCA
>JAWOGX010000303.1:0-4583 GCA_046496455.1 Bacteroidales bacterium
CTGTTGAATATAATGCCAATTTAATGCCTTACGAGGAAATCAACTATGCCCCGGCTTCCCCGGGCAGGATTGAAGAGATTATGGTTGAAATAGGCACTCGTGTAAGTAAAGGACAGGTAATTGCCCGTATGGAAGCCACCCAGTTGCAGCAGGCCAAAGAGCAATATGAAAACGCCAAATCGAACTTCGAGCGGATGGATACACTTTACAAGCTCAACAGCATATCTGAACAGGTTTATGAAGGGGCCAAAACACAATACGAAGTAAGCAAATCAAGTTACGACTTCCTGAAAAAGAATACGGTTCTGGTATCACCCATTAACGGGATTGTTACCGGTAAGTACTTTGAAGGAGGCGAGCTGTATTCAGGAGCTCCCAACACGCCTGCCGGAAAAGCGGCCATAGTTACACTCATGCAGATAAACCCGCTGAAGGTAATGGTGAATATTTCCGAAAAGTACTTCCCGCTGACCAAAAAGGGTATGAAAGCCGACATAAGGGTTGACATTTTCCCGAACCGCACTTTCAAAGGAGAGGTATATCGCATTTATCCAACCATCAGTGCAGATACGCGTTCATTCCAGGTTGAAATTGTAATCAGCAACAACGACGAAGTTTTGCGTCCCGGTATGTTTTCGCGCGTATCGCTGAACATGGGGCAGATTGACGCGCTCATTCTGCCTGCCATTGCCGTTGTTAAGCAGGAAGGCACCAATGATCGTTACGTTTTTCTTACCAATAGTGATAATACGGCCAAAAAAGTCAAGGTTGAAATTGGACAACGATTTGACGACAAACTGGAAATTATTTCAGAAGAGCTGAAAGAAGGTGACCAGGTAATCTTTGCGGGACAGGATAAGTTGATGGATAAGTCACGCATTAGCATCGTTCAGTAACAAGTTGATTTTTAAAATTATTTCTAACAGCATTAAAGAATAAAAAAATGAGTATTTACGGAAGCGCTGTAAAGAAGCCTGTTACCACCCTCATGTTGTTCCTTGGGGTAATTGTATTCGGGCTATACTCCCTGCTCAAGCTGCCTATTGACTTTTACCCCGAGATGGAATTCCCGGCAATCATGGTCTTTACCAGCTATTCGGGAGCCAATGCCTCGGATGTGGAACGAAATATTTCAGAACCGCTGGAAAGCAGTCTGAATACCGTGAGTGATATAAAGCAGATCACCTCCACATCGCGTGATAATGTATCAGTAGTTACTCTTGAATTCGAATACGGCACCAACCTTGATGCGGCTGCCAATGACGTGCGTGACGCCCTATCGCTGGTGAGCTCTTTCCTTCCCGAGGGGGCAGAGGATCCTGTTATTTTCAAGTTCAATACGAACATGATGCCCATCCTGTTTTATGCGGTTACCGCCGATGATAGTTACGCAGGCATTGAGGATATGCTGGATGAGAAAATTGTGAACCCGCTGAATCGTATTGAAGGAGTTGGGGCAATAAGTCTTTTGGGTGTACCTACCCGCGAAGTGGCCATCAACATTGACCCGCGCAGGATGGAAGCCTATAATCTGACCATTGAACAAATCGGCTCGGTGCTTGCCGCTGAAAATATGAACATGCCTTCGGGTACCGTGGAAATGGGAGAAATGAGTTATCCCCTCCGCGTACAGGGTGAGTTTGCCGAAAGTGACCAGATCAAGAATGTGGTATTGGGCAACTACCAGGGAAAAATCATCCGGGTGAAAGATGTTGCCACGGTGCGCGATTCCATCGTTGATATGAAGTATGAGGAAAAGATCAACGGAAAAACCGGCATCAGCATGATGGTCCAGAAGCAGTCGGGTGCTAACTCGGTAAAAATCGCACGTGAGATCAACCAGGAACTTGCTGAACTTGAGAAACAGTTGCCTGCGGATGTAAAGATAAGCGTAATCTGGGATACCAGTGATTTCATAACCGACTCCATCAACAACCTCACGGAAACGCTCCTATTTGCCTTTATTTTCGTAGTGCTGGTGGTATTGTTCTTCCTGGGCAAATGGCGGGCTACCTTTATTATTGTACTTACCATACCCATTTCACTTATAGCTGCATTCATTTACCTGATGGTTTCAGGCAACACCATCAATATCATTTCACTTTCAGCATTATCCATTGCCATTGGCATGGTGGTTGACGACGCCATTGTGGTACTCGAAAACATCAGTAAGCATATCGAACGGGGTAGTACACCGCGGGAGGCTGCCATTTATGCCACCAATGAAGTATGGCTTGCCGTAATTGCAGCCACGCTCACCATCATCGCTGTATTTTTCCCCATGACCATGGTTTCGGGCATGATGGGTGTGATGTTCCAACAGCTGGGATGGATTGTGACCATCACCATCGGTGCCTCGGCTCTGGCGGCAATTACCATAACCCCCATGCTCAGTTCCAAATTGCTGAAACTGGAATCAAAAAAGAAAAAAACAGGAAAGTTCAGTCATGAAAAGACCATTCTTCCCATCTTGAACTGGATTGATGATTTTTATGCCAAAACCCTGAACTGGTGTCTGCATCACAAACGCCTTGTTATTTTTAGCTCTATCGGGTTATTCGCAATATCGCTTTTGGTTGGCGTCATGTTCCTGAAAACGGAGTTCATTCCGCAATCCGACCAGGGCCAAATTTCAGCAGAAATTGAACTGCAGGCCGGGGTTCGGTTTGACGAAACAGCCAAAATTGCACATAAGATCGATGCCTTTATTGATGAGAACATTCCTGAAAAGGAAATTGCCTCCATATCGGCAGGTTCCGATGACAATGCCGGTTTCACGGCCGTGTTCCAGAATTCCGGTTCCAACATCATCAATGTGACCCTGGCATTAAGCAAGCCATCGGAAAGAGAAAGAACGGATCTTGAAATAGCTGAAATCATGCGTAATCACCTGGCCACCATTCCTGAAATAGTCAAATACAGTATTACTACAGGCGATCAGGGTATGGGAGGCTCCACCAATTCTGTTGATGTGGAAATTTACGGATACAATTTTGATGAGACTACTGCTCTTGCCAATGACGTGGCTGAGCGGATCAAAAAACTCGAGGGCGCCAGGGAAGTTTTAATCAGTCGCGAAAAATCGAAACCCGAGTTGCGCATAGCCCTCGATCAGGATAAGATGTCGCAGCACGGATTGAACACAGCAGCCGTATCCAACATGATCCGCAACCGGATTGTAGGCTTAACGGCCTCCCAGTTCCGCGAATCGGGTAATGAATATGATATCGTGGTTCGGTTTGATGAAAACTTCAGAAATTCCATCAGCGACATCCAGAATATTGCCATACCCACCCTGGCCGGAACCGTTCGGCTGGGTGAAATAGGCACCATTGAGGAATTCTGGTCGCCTCCCAATGTAGAAAGGAAACGGCGCGAAAGGGTGGTTACGGTTTCTGTAACACCCTATAAAGTTCCCCTGGGTGAAATGGCAGCCAACGTTAGGCAGAGATTGACAAAATGGACATCCCGGCAGGTGTGATGGTTGATGTGGGAGGTGCCTATGAAGATCTCACCGAATCCATGACCGATCTGGCGATGTTGCTGCTGGTAAGCTTGATTTTGGTTTACATTGTGATGGCAGCCCAGTTTGAATCGCTTAAAATGCCGCTCATCATCATGGCGTCCATACCTTTCTCGTTTACCGGGGTGATTCTGGCCCTGCTGCTTACCAACACCACGCTGAGTGTTATTGCCATGCTCGGAGCCATCATGCTGGTAGGTATTGTGGTGAAAAACGCCATTGTGCTGATCGACATGACCAACCTGATGCGGGATAGGGACTATGAACTGGATGACGCCATACAACGTGCAGGTCGCTCCCGTTTGCGCCCGGTATTGATGACTACCGCTACAACCATCCTGGGAATGCTACCCCTTGCATTAAGCCAGGGTGAAGGATCGGAAATATGGAGACCTATGGGTATTGCGGTTATCGGAGGACTGTTGATTTCCACCGCTGTCACCCTGGTTGTTGTTCCCGTGATATACAGGTATGTGGTTCGTCGCGGCGAACAGCGCAAAACCCGGGAAACTGAAGAATTGGATTTTATGGAAGCTTAATAATAAATTACTATGAAAGCAATAATGATCATATATAACCAGGCACTCACCGAAAAGGTGGAGTACATGCTTGAAAAACTGGCCATCAAAGGTTATACACAATGGCCGCTGGTAACGGGTGTCGGAACCAACACCGGAGAGCCCCGCCTGGGTACGCACACCTGGCCAGAAGTGAATTCAGCAACCCTCACCATTGTTGAAGACAACATGGTGGATGCGGTACTCGAAAAGGTTAAAAAGATGGATGACATCAACAACGAGGTGGGTGTAAGGGCCTTTGTGTGGAATATAGAAAAAACAGTATGATATAATTCCTTCCTCATAAGTTGAATTATTTAGTTGGTGCCGGGGATGATGTCCCCGGCACTTTTTTTTCACCCGGGCTAAACGAGCACTGACACCGTTTGCAGATAAGTATATTCTACCGGTATTTCAATAAGCCCATTTTCTGCTTTCAGCATCCGGTAAACACATCCTAATTCTTCTCTTTCATACATTTAGACTTTTCAAGGAGTTCCATT
>JAWOGX010000346.1:0-2996 GCA_046496455.1 Bacteroidales bacterium
CCCCCTTTGAATGAATATATTTCAGCGCATCTTCAAGGTTGCCGCCGTTCGCCATCTCGTCCCATTCCCAATCGAGAAGCGTGTAGGGCCAGTTCATTTCTGCAGCCAGATCAGCGAACTCACAAACCACCTGGTAATCTTTGGTTCCATGATTACTCGACCAGTAATTCCAGGATGCCACTCCGGGCTGAATCCAATCTGTTTTGGCAATTGATGTTGCAGGGCTGACATCATCAACCAGTGTGGATTCTACAATGTCTGCCAGGCTGCCCATAATAATCACACGCCAAGGCGATTTCCAGGGAAGCGTAATGGTTGGCTGGGATAATCCGTCCCCGTCGCCCGGGTCGGGAAAGGTTAATTTATAAACATTTTTATCCGAAATATTGCTGAGCTTGGTCCCACAATAATTCCGGTCCAGGTCGGCTTCGTGAATCAGGTACCAGCACGATGAATCAACTGTATTAAACAATGCCGGGTACGACCAGGTTTGTTGCACGGCATCTTCCTTTATGCGGGTATAGAGTGCTTCGTTGGCCATATCCCATTTTTCCATCCAGCGCCTGGTATCGCCAGGAATCATGTATCCTGTGAGTTCATCCTGCACAACGAAAGTGCCTTCTTTATCAGGAAACTCATAACGGAAGGCTACGCCATCGTCATATGCCCTGATAACCAGGTTGAGCTTCGACTTGTCAGGATTTTCAAAAAAAACAGTTATTTCATGGGCCGAATTCCGGCACAGGCTTTGTTTTCCGTGCAAGGCCGTATACTGCTCATTAACAACTACCGGTTTACTTGTTTTCAGCCACTTCAGTTGTTTTGAAAAATCCTGATCGCTGCGTACCAGTCCCAGGTTAATTCGGGGTATGGCCTCCATGCTCTTGCCGTTGATCAGGTAGCTTACGCTTAAAAACCATTCCCCGACAGCGACATGTTGCTGATTGAATAACTGAACAGATATCCTGCCATTTGGTGCAACCACAGCGGCCTGTTGTGACCAGGCCGCTGCATTACTAACCAACATGAATCCGAAAATGAGTACCCGGTATATCATCTTATTGAGTAATCGTTAGGGTAGTTACTTTCAGATCTTTTGGATCGGAACTGTTTCCGTAGTAAACTTCATACTCTCCGGGAGTTACCGCCATTTTGCGTTGTCCCCAATCGTAAAACTCAAATGATGATGCAGGAAGATCAATAGTTACTTGCTGCGATTTCCCGGCAGGCACATCAACGCGAGCGTATCCGCGCAGTGTTTTCAGCGGACCTTCCACATCATTCACTTTGTGGACATACACCTGAACAATTTCGGTGCCATTGCGCTTACCGGCATTTTTCACGGGAATGGTCAATTGCACCTTCTCATTGAGTTTAATGGCAGACTTGCTGAGCAGGACATTGCCAATTTCAAACCGGGTATAGCTCAACCCGAATCCGAATGGGAAAAGGTAATCGGTGGTGTAACGATAGGTGCGGCCTTTCATTGAATAATCTTCGAAATCACCCAGTTTGTCAGAGTTTCTGTAGAATGTTATGGGCAGTTTTCCGGCCGGGTTGTAATCGCCGAAAAGCACATCGGCAACGGCCTGACCGCCTGATTCGCCGGCATACCATGCCTGAAGAATGGCATCGCACGACTGGGTTTCGGGATCCAGCGCAATGGCAGATCCTGAGCAATTTACAAATATGATTTTTTTGCCTGCAGCTTTCAGCGCCTTCAGACAATTCCGCTGAACCGAGGGCAATTCCATGTTGGTGCGGTCGCCACCCTTGAAACCGGGGTAGGAAACTGGCATTTCCTCGCCTTCAAGATTACCCGATATGCCACCCACAAATACGACTGTCTCAATGCCTTTAAGTTTGTTGACAAGCTCTGTATAATCCACATCCACTTCTTTGCCAAAGTCGAATTCAATATTGGCCTGCCAGTTGTTAAGCTGTGCGTAGCGGATTTCAATTTTATATTTTTTACCGGCTTCTGCTTTAAAAGGGATGCGCGATGGCAAGGTGCGCCAGTTTTCGTATTTCTGAACCGATTCACCATTTACAATCAGTTCGAAATATCCGGTAGCGCCGCATTTAAACACCAGTTCCTCACTCACTTTCGGAGTAAATTCGGTTTCAAACAAGGCAGAAAACCCTTCAAGTTTTACACCTGATGCAAATTCGTGCTGTCCTGCGGTTGTCATTTTAATCGGATTGACAATTTGAACCGTGGTAACGCTTTGGCCCTCACGCTTGGGGTTGTTCCAATAGGTGGCTTTAAAACCTTTCTTTCCGTCAGAAGAAAGTTGCCCGAAATAGCTGTTGGTTACTTTGTCTTCAACCAGGTCGCAACCTTTATCATAAAATATCTTGTTTTCGGAAAGCTTTGTTTTAATTCCTTCAAGGATGGAGATGGTTCGAACAGGTGTTCCGTTGTAGTTTCCCCACAACATCACTTCGTTTTCAGCATTGGGACCGATTACGGCAATTTTCTTACCTGACTTTGACAAAGGCAGGATGTTGTTGCTGTTCTGGAGCAATGTCATTGTCTGGCGTGCCATGTCGAGTGCCAGCTGGCGGTGTTTTTCATTATTCAGTATCGAAGCAGGGATTTGTGCCCAGGGCACCAGGGCGTCATCATCGAAATCGCCCAGGTCGAAACGGCCTATCAGCACACGCATCAGGCTTTTATCAATGTCTTCCTCCTTAAGCAATCCTTTTTCAACACCATCGGGCAGGGTTTCATAGGGATAGTTTTCCCAAACACACTCCACATCGGTCCCTGCGAGCACACCTTTAGAGGCAGCATGCACCGGAGTTGAGGATACCTTGTGCGAATTGAAAAAGTCTGTAATAGCTCCGCAATCCGATACAACAATGTATTTAAAACCCCACTCGTCGCGCAAGATGCGTTGCAACAAACGGGTGTTCCCACAGCATGGCTCATCATCAAGTCGCTGATAGGCGCACATTACCTGGCGCACGTCGGCCTCCTGAACCAATGCCTT
>JAWOGX010000352.1:0-4568 GCA_046496455.1 Bacteroidales bacterium
TTCATATTGACCAATCCGATGATGCTGCATAATTGACCGTGGATCAGTACCTGCCCTTTGTTGCTGAGCGAACGGCCATACCCGCTGGCATAACCCACAGGCATCAAAGCTGTGACAATATCAGTTTGGGCAAGATAGGAAATCCCATAACTGACAAACTCCCCTTCTTTGATCTTCTTTATGGACATCACCCTGGTTTTCCAGCCCAATATCCTCTTTAATGGATCGGTTTTGTTGGCCCTGTTGTTAAGGTAGTGTATAAATGTTTCGTTACTGGACCAGAAACCATACATCATAATACCGACCCTGACAAGGTCAAACCTTGCTCCGGGATAAACAAATGCAGCTGCACTGTTGGCGACATGACGGTAAGCCGGGGAGAGTCCGTTTTCCGCAAATACTGACAGAATACGATGATATTTTTTGAGTTGCCGCTGGATACGAAAATGATTTGAAATACTCTCCGCACCGGCCAGATGGGTGCATAATCCGGTTAATGCTATATGTTCCCGGTTATCGTTTAACAGGGCGATCGCTCCGGGGAGCTCATCTTTGTTGAACCCCGACCTGTTCATCCCGGTCTCAACTTCCAGATGGATTCTTGCCCGAAGGCCATGCTGCCGAACCAGTGAGGCTGTCAAACCAAGCCTTTCGGGATTAAAGACAAAAAATTCAAATCCACGTCTGATCGCCTCCGGTAAATCCTCATCCGATATCCAACCCATAATCAGAATGGTTGCCTCAGTTTGGAGCACATTGGCCACCCTTACAGCTTCATCATAATAGAAAACCGAAAAATGATCTACGCCATGCTTTTCAAACAGGGGAACAATCTCTTCAATGCCATGGCCGTAAGCATTGGCCTTGACCACCGCAGATAACCGGACACGCTGGCCAAGTTTCTTCCTCAGAAAACGGATATTGTTTTCAACTGATGCTTCATTGAGCGTAATGAATGAACTATCGTACATGGCCTAAAGGTTTGTGTTCTGGTAAATATTGAAAAAAATGTTCACGCCGGTCTCTATGATTTCATCGGGAAAATCATAATCGGGGTTATGGAGTTGTGCATGGTTTTTACCCCCCCCGATGCCAAAGAGACACCCCGGATACCGGCTGGTAAAATAAGAGAAGTCCTCTGACCAGCGAAAAGGTTCACCAAGCGTTACAGTGATCAATCCAAGGTCTTCTGCTGCTTGTAATACCATTCTGACACAGGCGGGATCATTGACCACTGCAGGGAAATCCTCGCAATACGCAAAAGAGCAACCCAAAAACTGTTCTCTGGCAATCTTCTGAATAGCCTCCTCAGTATACCTGGTCAAAACCTCCATGTCATCGTTTCTGAAAGCCCTGAGGGTGATCATCAATTCGGCATTTCCCGGTGTTGTGCCAAAAGAGGTATCGCCCATCTTCAGGCCAATGATGGTAAGCAACACCATTTCTCTGAACAGTTCCTTTTCTGTTTTTAATCTATCGAGTGAATCAATGATTTGAGCAATGGCCTTAACCGGACTCAGCCCCTTTTCCGGCTCAGCTGCATGCGATGTTTTTCCGGTCAGCCTCACTGTAACGCCTTTGGAAGCAGCAGCAAAAGTTCCGCTTCGCAGGAGGACATGATTGGATTCGGCACCCGGAATATTGTGCAACGCAAATACCATATCCGGGGCGATACTGCTGAATAATGGATTCTCAACCACATCCCTGGCTCCCTGCTCAACCTCTTCTGCCGGTTGAAACAACAGGACCACCCTGCCCTTTACAGGCCGAGACGAGACGATTTTCTGTGCGAGTCCCGCGACAATAGCCATATGCCCGTCATGGCCACAGGCATGGGCTACACCGTTGCTGATTGAAGCATAAGTGAGTCCGGATTCCTCGCGGATGGGCAAGGCATCCAATTCTGCTCTGAACATCAAGCATTTACCCGGAAGTTTCCCATTAAAGACGAATGCAAAACCGGTACTCCCCAAAGGAATTACTTCGTCGGGTTTCATGTGACTCATAAATTCAGCAATACGCCTTGAGGTTTGAATCTCGGCATTGGAAAGCTCGGGGTGTTGATGCAATTCATGCCTCAGGGAAATGATCTGTTTAGTATTCATGGAGTGGGCTTTAGTAAGCAGACAACATAATAGGCGATAGCCGAAGCCGTGATGCCAAAGACATTGGCATCAAGCCCCAATGGGAGGTCGATACCGGTTACAACCAGCAATACCGTAGTGCTGCCACCGATGATCATGGCCAGCATGGCAGCAAGAGGATCAGGTTTTCGCCCGTATAGTGCAACCAGTAACGGGACAAACAAACCGGAAACCATAAAGGCATAGGAGTAAAGCATCAACTGCAAGACGTTGGACATGTAAAAAGCGAGCAACAGGGCGAAAACGCCAATAAAAAGGGTAATCACCTGGGATGTCCTGAGCTGGAATTTCATCTCTTGTTTCGACCTGAATAACTTTTTTATGATATCGGTCTGTACATTTCCCGAAGCTGCCATCAGACAACTGTCGGCTGTGGATAAAATAGCCGAGAAATACGCAGCCAGCATAACACCCATGAGTCCTGATGGCAGCACCAGGTTCAACAAAAATGGCAGGCCCATTTCGGCATCCATGGGTGAACCGGCTGCATACCCGAGGATTGCGAACATATTCTTTTCAAAGGCTACTCTTGAAAACAAACCGAGTAACACACCCATAAACGCCATAATCGGCCATTCGAACAAACCAGCGATAAACCATGCTTTCTGTGCTTGTTTTCTGCTTTTCGAAGCATAAATCCGTTGGTAAAGGGTCATGCCTACAAACCATATCGGGACAATGGTTACGGCCCAGTTGACCAATTGCTGCCAGGAGACATTGCCCATGGAAATGAACTCGGGTGGCAGGGTAGCGACAATGGCATCATACCCGCCAACCGCATTCCATGCGATGGGTATTCCAATGAATATCAGGCCTGACATCAGGATAATCCATTGAACAGTATCCGTGTATATCACAGCCTTCAAACCGCCAACACCGGTATAAACAACAGCAACAAATCCCATAATAAGCAGTGCTGCTTCCAGGCTAATCTGTGGAAATGTTGCGGAAGCCAGTTTGGCACCGGCAAGCAACTGGGAGCTTGTAAAACCGATATACCCGATTGCTGAAATGACCCCAGCCACCAATGCTACCCTGCCATTATAATAGAAGCCAAAAATCTGCGGGAACGTATAAAAATTGTGGCTGTTGGAAAGTCTTGAAATAATTGGGATTAAAAACACAGCACTAAGCCAGGCCCCGAGTAATCCGGTAAAAAGCATCCATGACCCTGATATGCCAATCAGGTATCCCAGGCCTCCAAGCCCGATGGAAAACCCACCCCCCACATCAGTGGCTACTACCGATAAGCCAATATGCCAACTGCCAAGAGAGCGTCCGGCAACATAATAGTCTTCGATGTTCTTGTTCCTGCGAAAAAAAAAGAATCCCACACCCAGCATCGCAGTAAAGTACAGCACAAAAATAATAATGTCAATCAATCCCATTGAGTCCGTATCACATGACAGAAAGGTGTTGTGCTTTCAAAATGATGTACAACACAAGGTGATGTTTTCTGTCAGAAGTTCATTACTGGGGCTTGTCCGAACGGACCTTTTGAATGCCCTGAAAGGCAAATGTAATTAAAAAAATCGAATCGGGAGCAAGTCTGGCCTTTTCTGGTTATGATGTTGCCCTTCCTCTGCAATGGGTTTCATCAGAAATGACAAATAACCTTACCCTGTTCAGCGGCGGTTTCCGCCCAGATCTTATGCTGCCATCACGGGGGTGATACGAAAACAATCATCAGGAGGTGACCGATGACTCCATTGCAGAAATACCTTCATCATCTTCAATTTATTTGACAGGTAACCGGATAACAGGATTAGCTGTATATCACCCAATCTTCACAGACCGCTGCGAGATTTCGCGGCTGATCTCCTCAGAACACCATCACCTTTGCCTGCTTCGAAACACCACCAAGGGACACCCGTGCGATGTACAATCCCGGGGATGCATTGTGATATGGCAGGGAGAGATGGTTAAGACCGGATGATGTCTTAAACGATTTTTCAACCAGTTTTATTCCGGTTAACGAAAACACTTCCACCATCAGAAACAGATCAGCTCCTTGGCTGCTGATCACAATTTCAAAGTGGCTTTGTGCTTTGCGGTAATGACAACTGAGGATATTGAGGCTGCCTGGCTCATTGATGGGTTCAGCAATGCTGTTGATCGCTGAAGTATCGTTGCAGGTGGCCAGGCCGACCCCATAAAGAAATCTCAGGGCGGCTGGATTGGAATAACTGCCTGCCGCATTGGGTGGTCCTATCGGGGGATAATGATCCGGGATATTCCAGAAGGGTGGTGTTTGCCCTGAATAGCAGCTGATGTCCGGCAGGGAACCGGTGCCTGCGGGGGTCAATGTCCCTTTGATGCTGTTGCCATACTGGAAATGATTGACGCCATTCAGATAGTACAACCCCATCATGGGCACCGATGTTCGAACGGTGGGACGTAGAAGACGAAGATGGCGTCGCCGGC
>JAWOGX010000099.1:0-5566 GCA_046496455.1 Bacteroidales bacterium
CACCAGCACATCCCCCGCCGGGTCAAATTCAACCCCTTTCCCCCTGATGTTTCCGCCAATCGCATGCTTTGCCCAGAGCAGGTTTCCCAATGAATCAAATTTGGCTACGAAGAAATTCTCCTTCGTAGCTGACCCCGTCAACTGTATTGTGTTAAAATTCAGCACCCCTTTGAAGTACCCGGTCACTGCTACATTCCCCATTTTATCAGCCGCAATCGACAAGGCCTCCGCATTCCCGGCACTTCCCCCCTTGACTGCCCATTGAAGGTTACCCATGATATTGTATTTTGCCAGGTACATGTCCAACAGACCACTGCTCACAAGATAGCTCGTGCCGAACCAGGCCGTGTCACTGAATTTGCCGCACACAATCACATTCCCTGAAGGGTCCACAGCCGGCAACTCTGCCTCATCCCGCCCTACCCCGCCGGATGACTTCGCCCACTGCCACCCTGTCACAATCTGCGAAGAAACCTGAAATGCACCTCCAATAATAAATATCAACAAAGCAACATAGGTATACTTTTTCATAACTTGTTGATTTTGCGTTTCTCAAAGGTAGGTGTTTGCGTTGCTGATTCCAAATTGTTTTTCTTTCATGCAAATTTATTACGTTTGACCCCTGAAACCCTAAATGCCATGAAACTGGACCGCGCCAAAGTGCATGAAATTATTTTTGAGGCAGACACCCCGGAGGGTAAGTTATTTGATGTGCTTCTGATGATAGCCATTGTGATCAGCATCACTGTTGTACTGTTGGACTCCGTTGCCGCTTACCGGGAGAATTACCACAGGCTCTTTCTCTTTATGGAGTATTTCTTCACTGCTATCTTCACACTGGAGTACCTGTTAAGAATCTATTCCATCAAGAAGCCAGTCAACTATGTGGTCAGTTTCTTTGGAATTATTGACCTCCTCTCCATTTTGCCAACCTATCTCGCAATTGTCATTCCCGGAGCACAATCCCTCCTGATTATCAGAATGTTCAGGCTGCTCAGGATTTTCAGGGTACTTAAACTGGCAAGATACCACTATGCCTCCTCTTATCTCATTAACTCACTGAGGGCAGCAAGGCACAAAATCTTTGTATTCCTTGCAACTGTTATGACGATTGTCGTCATCGTGGGTGCGCTGATGCACCTGATTGAAGGGCCCGAAGCCGGATTTGTAGATATCCCGACCAGTATCTATTGGGCTATTGTCACTATCACTACCGTCGGATTCGGTGATATTGTTCCGGCGACTTCTTTCGGACAGTTGATTTCCTCACTCCTCATGATTACCGGTTATGCCATTATCGCCGTTCCGACAGGCATTATCACTGCTGAGATGTACAAGACACAGAACCGCTCTGATATCAATACCATCAGCTGCCCTTTCTGCAGCAAAGAGGGACATGACAGCAATGCCTCCTATTGCAAGTACTGTGGCCATCGATTATAAGACAGCCAGAAATCCCATTTCAGGCTTGCCAAAAAAGTCATACATTTGCCACTGCTAATTTTATCAATCCTAACAAACATGAAAAGAATCATCATCTCAACCCTCGTTTTTGCAGTAATTATTTCACTGACAAGTAGTTGCGGAATGCTGAAAAGGGACACATCCAAATCTGCTTCCAATGACATTTTGTTCAATACGACAATGGATACTGTAAGCTATCTTATCGGGCAGGAAATCGGATCCAGTTTTAAAAGCAATTTTATAGACATCAGTGGCGACGCATTGCTCAAAGGGGTGATGGATGCTGTTGAAGGCAAAACCGATCTCTTTTCCGAAGAAGTCAAGAACGATGTGATGACCGCCTTCCAGTACAGGTTACAAATGGCCGAAATGGAGCGCAGGGAAAAGGTTTCAGCCGAAAATCGTCAGGAACAGGAGACGTTTATGGCGGAGAACCGCAAAAATCCGTTAATCCGGGAAACTGCCAGTGGCATCCAGTACAAGGTGATTATTCCCGGTGAGGGTGAGAAACCGGTGGCCACCGATACGGTCAGGGTTCACTATGAAGGCAGGTTTGTGAACGGAGAGGTATTCGATGCTTCCCGCAATCATGGACTCAACCCTGTGGAATTTCCACTGAACAGGGTGATCTCCGGCTGGACAGAAGCACTCCAGCTCATGCCGGTAGGGTCTACCTACGAGTTATACATCCCTGCTGACCTGGGTTACGGCGAACGTGGCAATGACCGCATCCCGCCTGCCAAGATGCTGATCTTCACAGTAGAGCTGATCGGCATCGTGAAGTAGTCATTGCCAAACCCCCTATCCAGCATGGACAGAAAACTACCTGGAATCATACTCTTTGTTGCTTTCGTTTCAGTTTCCCTGCCCCTCGCATCGCAGACAACCTGGTGCTGGAAAGCAGCAAACCTGGGCATTGACATTCCGTTTCATGCTGACTCAATCATGGTGGAAGAGGATTCCACCGAATTCTGGCTGGATGCGGATGTATTGGAAATGGAATTGCTGCTGATCCCAAAAGATTCTTTGGATGTCAATACTGCAGATATCTATCAATCGATGCTTGATGCAATCGTCAAAGAGTATGAATTGGTGGTCTTATCAAATGCAAAGAAAATGAAAGGAATCCCGGAAGGCACATATCTCACTGCCCTGGACACCCTGGTTTTTACGGATACGGTGGTTGTCATGGCATTCCCGGGTCCATCCGGCCTTGTGTTTGCCGGTGTGATTGATTGTTATGAGGTACCCCTTCATATAGGCGTCACCCTCGCCAACAGCTTCAGGTTCAATGCCCCTGCATGCAAACAGGAAGAGTAGTTCGCTTGCCGCCGGTTATCATGTATTCATCCTTTCGAAAAAACATTACCCATGGGAAAGTTCCTCTCCTTTGAAAAACCTTTCAGCAAAAAGTGGTTCAGGTCCTATATCCTGATCCTCATTGGCACCTTCGCCATTGCCGCAGGTTATGTCTTCTTCATCACCCCGCATAAAATTGTACCGGGTGGCGTTTATGGCATCTCCATTATGATCCATTACACCTTCGGTTTCCCGATCGGGCTCACGGCACTCTTTTTCAATATCCCACTTACCATCATCGGCATCAAAGTACTTGGACCGAGATTCGGTGTGAAAACAGTCGTAGGGTTTGTGCTTACCTCTGTATTCGTTGACAGCCTGTACTACCTCTCCGGAAACAGTGCCCTGGTGGAAGAGGATACCCTTCTGTCGTGCATCTTCGGAGGGTTATTGATTGGCCTGGGCGTAGGGCTGGTTTTCAAAGCCAAGGCCTCAAGCGGGGGCACCGATGTAGTAGCCATGATGCTGGGTAAATACACCAAACTGCCCCTCGGCCAGTTAAGCATGATCGTGGACTCTACAATCGTCATGACCAGCCTTCTCGTCTTCGGCGACTGGAAAATACCCCTCTATTCCTTTATCGTGATCTTTATTCTGGGGAAAGTCGTTGACGTGACGCTCCAGGGGCTCTCTTACGATAAAACCCTGTTTATCATCTCGGATAAATACCAGGAGATCCGGGATAAAATCATCACTGATCTGAACCGCGGCGGAACCTACATTCAGGGAGAAGGGATGTACAACGGCGCCCCGAAGAAAATCATTTACGTGGTTGTGAACCGGCGCGAGCTTGCCATGCTGGAGGAGTTCATCAGCCAGGTTGACCCCCAGGCTTTCCTCAGTGTAGTGGATGCCAATGAGATACTCGGTAAAGGGTTCAAGTCGTTGCACGACAAAATAAGCGACTGATGTAACTTTTCCCGGATTGTTTCGTTAAGAATTGGAGTGTTGATCAACGATCCTGAAAACGAACAAGATGAAAACTTTCAAGGCCTGCATCTTCCTGATGGCCATCTTGCTGACCCCTGCAATGGTTCAGGGGCAGTTCTTCAATGCCGGCTTCAAGCTGGGTGTAAACACCAACCAGTTTATCACCAGTTCCCCCAATTTTCAGCAGAGTGAACCTGAACTGGGTTTTGCCGGGGGGATGTTCCTGCGTTTCAAAGCAGGAGCGTTTTCGCTGCAACCTGAAATGCTCCTGTCGCACAAGTCCGGACTCCTGCCCTACTCCATGGTGAACAGCGGGATAGACACATTTTTCAGGGCCAGTATGCAAAACCTCGATTTCCCGATTATTGCCAACCTCCATCTGGGCAAACACGTCAGATTCGGCACTGGGCCGGTAGTGAGCTATGAAATAAGGGAGAAGGTCACTTTCCACACCTCCAATACCAATTACGCTGTGGTCATCGAAAAGGATGTCTTCAAATCAGCAGCCTATAGCTGGCAGTTTGCCGGAGCCCTGGAATTCAGGCGAATATTCCTTGAAGCACGGTATGAGCTCGGCATCGACAAACTCAATTACGAAATCAATATCCCGGGTGAACAGATCACTGTGGATCCTCTCATACATTCAAGAACCTGGCAGTTCACCCTGGGTTACAAGTTCGTTACTCCCCGCAAATAGACTCAGAACCCGGGTGCCACTCCCTCTTCGATCCACTTGACGATCCGTTCCGAGCCGGGTGCCTCTCTAGAATAGGCTACTCCTACAAGTTTACCCTCCTCACTGATCATGTACTTCTGAAAATTCCACTTTACACTGGAATCTTCTGCACCATTCAGCTCTTTGGTCGTGAGCCATGCGTAGAGCGGGTGAATATCCTCCCCTTTTACAGAGATTTTCGACATCATGGGGAATGTCACATTGTAGGTGGAAGAGCAGAATTCCTTAATCTCTGCATCGGTGCCAGGCTCCTGTGACATGAAATTGTTCGCCGGAAATCCGATGATGACAAACCCCTTATCACTGTACTCTTCATACAACGCCTGCAAAGGCTCATACTGTGGCGTAAAACCACATTTTGAGGCAACATTCACAATCATCACCTTCTTCCCTTTAAGGTCAGACAGCTGATACGGCTTACCATCAATGTCTGTAACCTCAAACCCGTAGATATCATTCGCTTTCATACTTTTCTTGTCTGATGTTGTTTGTTTGTTTGATCCGCATGACACCAATACAACACTGGTAATCAATAATAAAGAAGCTAATATTATCCTTGCTTTCATCATGTTGTTTTTTGTTGAATGATAAACAACAAACCTTTAACAAAGTTCATTGCAACTGATAAGAGTTGCATCATCAAAACCATTACATATTGGTCCCCGGAATCCAATTCCGTTCGCTGCATGCGGGATTAAGGGGTTGGTTCTGCATTGCAACTTTGAATCAGGCTAAGGTTTCCGGATCCAGTCCGGTCTCTTTCCGGATCTCGTCATCGGTTGCACCGGAGGATTTCAGCAGGCGGGCCAGTTTGATTTGGAATCGCTTCTTCTCATCCTGCAGTTCCACAATCTGCTTCAGGTATTTGGCGTCCTGGGCGTCGAAGATGGCATCGATCTCCCCTTCGGCTGCCAGGTTGCGACGGAAAGCGTCGTCCATCAATGCTGCCTGCAGGTGCCTTGCCATGTCACTGAACTCTTCGGGAACCTCGGGCAGGTCGAGAACGAACCCTTCTCCCGATACCCAGCGCTGATCGAACAGTGTGAAAAACTGCTCAAGCCTGGTTCTTCGTTCTGC
>JAWOGX010000176.1:0-4883 GCA_046496455.1 Bacteroidales bacterium
CAGGCGATGGCTGAATCCTTCAACACCCTGCCTGAAGAAACATGGACATGGACCAGCCTGTACCCCCAACCCTGCCAACGACAAAATGACCCTCCGCATCTTTGCAGACACAGAATCAGAAGTACCCGTGTACCTCGCTGATGCCCTCGGAAGGAAGTTCTTCATGGGCAATGCCACCCTGGCACCCGGTGAAAACAACATCACCTACCCCCTCAGCGGCTTTTCTGCCGGTGTCTACTATATCACCGCAGGAACAGGTCGTGCTCAGGTTACGAAAATGCTGCTCATCAAACCATAAACACATGGAAGAGCACTGACAGAAGCCGGCCCACCAGCCGGCTTTTTTTATTCCTTAATTTTTGTTAAAACACTGACAATATTGCTTCACGATTGTTCCTGCAAAAGACACAGGCCTGCCAAAAAAGCAGACCTTTGCCGTTGGATACAAATTTGATCAGAACCCTCAATCAATTAAGCAAATGAACCACATCAGCACATTTTTAATTAGTTAATTAGTTAATTAGCTAATTAGCAAATGAACAAATCAGCGAAGTAGCAAATTAGCAACCGTTGCCTTCGAGAACCTCAGGCACCGGAGTAATGATCAATTAGTAATTGATTTAGAACGAGTTATAATATTCTTAATCAGCACATCAGCACATCAACACATCAGCACATCAGCACATCAACATATCAGCACATTAGAATCTATGTAAATAAATAGGGCCCCAGCCAACGAAGTGGTCAGTAACTGCCACACGTATCTTTGTAGATAATCATAAAACCAGGGCCCTATGACAAAAGTACATCAATTTGCGGATTTTGCCAACAATCAGATTTTTGTTGGCATCGACGTTCATAAGAAAAGCTGGAGTGTTTCGCTTTATCATGAACAGAAGTACCTAAGAACCTTTACCCAACCGCCTTCAGTTGAAGCGCTTGAAAAGTTTTTGAGAAGGGATTTTCCGAATGCCGATTATCAATGTGGTTATGAAAGCGGGTTTTGTGGGTTTTGGATACAACGCGAGTTTGAAAAGAAAGGGATCAAGTGTAAGGTTGTCCACCCAGCCGACATTCCCCGCTCACAGAAGTATAAGACAGCCAAGACAGACAAAATAGATTCAAAGAGTATAGCACAGGCGTTGTCATCCGGAACTGTCACCTCTGTTTACATACCAGATCAGGAAACGGAAAGCTATCGCAGTCTCCTCAGACAACGGAACCGCCTTCAGGGAGATCTGCGAAGGTGCAAACAACGCATAAAGAGTTTGCTGTGTCAGTTTGGACTCCCAGTACCTGAATGCTTTAGTAAAAGCTGGAGTCAAAAATTCATTGTATGGTTAAAGACCTTTGCCATTGAACAAAGCGTTACCCGTATCACGCTTAACCATATGATAGAACAAATGGAACTGCTTCGCGGAAGTTTTTTAAAAATCAATAAAGACATACGCCAACTTCAGATGAAAGGCAACAATCAATCCCTGATGACAAATCTTACCAGTGTGCCCGGAGTAGGACCGCTTACCGCATTGACACTGATCACGGAAATCGTTGATATCCGGAGATTCAACTCATTTCGTCAGCTAAACTCTTTTGTAGGATTATATCCAATGGAACATTCCAGTGGCGATCATGAACACAAAGGGAATATTACCATAAGGCAGAACAAGTGGTTGCGGAGACTGCTCATCGAATCTGCCTGGACGGCCATAAGGCATGACCCGGCCCTACTGCTGACTTACCAGGAATGGAAAAAACGAATGACACCGAAGAGGGCCATCATCAAAGTAGCCCGAAAGCTGTTGAGCAGAATACGCTATGTTTGGCTCCATGAAACCACTTATGAAAAAGGCTTGATAAAATAATAACTGTTTTTTTACCGGATATCTCATAAACGGTATGCCCAGAGTTCTCTCATGTGCTTGTGATTCATCACTTACATTAGACTGTTCCTGGGTATAACCTATCTAATTCATAATCGATTCATGTGGCTGTTATCCAATGACAGACTACTAATAGGAGACTGAGAAGAAAGGTAAAAAGCAGATTAAAAAATATAATATGAGTAGATCAAAGTAAAATACATGTAACTTTGTGAGTCAACAAAAGAATTGCCAGACTGATCGGCATCAGGCTGGGGCTCCTATTTATTACATAGGAGCACATTAGCACATCAACACATCAGCACATCAGCACATCAACAAATCAGCACATTACCATGTATACCTATTGGATCATTTTTGGTGGATTTATGTTATTGAGTTGGATCGTAGGGAACCAGCTCAAATCAAGGATCAGGAAATACTCGCGTATACCAACCGCCTATGGCGTTACCGGTCGTGAGGTTGCAGAGAAGATGCTTCGCGATTCGGGCATCAGTGACGTACAGGTGATCTCCACCCCGGGCGAGCTTACTGATCACTACAACCCGTTGAAGAAGACCGTGAACCTGAGTCAGAATGTTTACAGCGGCAACAGCATTGCCGCAGCGGCAGTGGCAGCCCATGAGTGTGGCCACGCCATCCAGCATGCGAATGCCTATGCTCCGCTGAAGTTCAGGTCGGCGATGGTTCCGGTGGTATCCTTTGCGTCCCGCTGGGTGCAATGGGTTCTTCTGGCCGGGATCATCATGGTGGAAGCGTTCCCGAACCTCCTGCTGGCAGGCATCGTGCTCTTCGGGCTTACCACCCTATTCAGCCTGGTGACCCTTCCGGTGGAGATCAATGCCAGCCGCAGGGCCCTCGTATGGCTCAACAACAGTGGCATCACCACCTACCAGACCCACCCGCAGGCACAGGATGCGCTTCGCTGGGCTGCCTACACCTATGTGATCGCTGCGCTGTCATCCCTGGCCACATTGCTCTATTTCGTGATGATTTTCCTGGGAGCTTCGAGAGATTAGGTGTAATTTTCACCACAGATTATGCAGATTACTCAGATGAACACAGAATATCTGTGCTCATCTGAGTAATCCTTGGTGAATTATTTTATTTTTGCTGAAAACCACACCATGAAACACCAATTACCCACCCTCATCCTGATTTTCCTTGCTCCGGTTTTCCTCCATGCCCAGACCGGATCCACCGACTCAATACCGGCAGAGTCGGATGAATTGAAGTATGTATTCATTGAAGAGCCAGCAGAATTCCCGGGAGGCATCAGGGAGCTGTACAAATACCTGGATAAAAACCTGAAATATCCTGAGAAAGCTCGGGAAGCAGATATTGCAGGCATTGTTTATATCGAATTTATTGTTGAAAAGGATGGTTCCATCACCAATGTAAAACCCAAAAAAGGGGCTCATCCTCTCCTTGACAGCGCTGCCGTTGAGGTGGTCAGGAATATGCCTGCATGGATCCCTGCTGAACAGAAAGGGAAAAAGGTCCGGAGCATGTTCATTATCCCGATACAGTTTCAGTTGGATAAAAACGCTGCGAAAAAGAAACGGAAAAGAGGCAAATAATCCGGCAACATGACATCTTCCCTGCCGTGGTTAACAGAAATTCCACGTCGGCCTTAACAGCATTGGGATCACAACAATTAATTGTTTTCGAAATTCACATTTTCGGAGATGAAGAAATACGACCTCACCAGCGATTCAAAAGCAGCATAGGATTTCCTGTGGCTGGCTTCAGATCGTGACGACATCACGATCATCACCGCGGTTTTTCCTGCATCGATATAGGCAACAGACTCGTAATTGCCGTTGCTGTCCCCGAAGAAATTCACAACGATGGCTGATGCGCTGTCCTGCGTTATCAATGTGTCGTGATATTCGATTTTGATTTTCGGGCTGTGCTTTTTGAATTTTTTGATATCATAGGCGATGAGCTTCTTCAACGTTTTGTGCTTTTTTACCTCCAGGGAAGCAGTGGTCACATACATGACATTTTCAGCCCCTTGCCAGGTTTGCCCCTCTTCGTAAAAGACAGCAAAGAGTCCGTCCGCAACCCCGGACTGGTTATCGAGCACCCATCCCTCAGGTGCTGTGACAAAAAACGCATGATTCTTCCCGTAGATGATGCCGGTTTTTGATCCATCCTGTGCATAACTGGTGACCGTGACCAGTATCAATGCAATGAAGGTCAGTAGTTTATTCATTTTGATTTCAATCTTTCTGATAATACATATACTTGACATCCAGCGCTTCCATCTTCGTTTCCGGTGTGAATGTGATGATCGCCAACTTTCCCGGTACAATATTGAAGAAATTATCAGAAAACTGACCCTTGATGCCGGGGGCAGTTAAATACATTCCGTACACAAATGCATCTGCCCACAAGGTGATCCGGAAACCATCCCCCTGCTTCTCAATCTTCTGCCTCACCTCAGGTTTTTCGAAAATGATATTCTTCGGCTTATCCGGCAGGATGATCCGTTGGGAAATAAAACTGTAATCGGTTGAAAGGGTGATACGGGTCAGCAGTTTATTCTCTTTGTAAGCACCCATCACCTCTTCCGGGATGGTTACCCTGATGGTGCTGTTCCTGTTGTAAGGTGCGCTAAAATCCGGATAATAAGCGCCATACACTTCCTGACCCCGGTGATCAATGAGTTGGAAGAACAGTCCGATTTGTTCAATCGTCGGATCATCATTGATAAGGGTCAGTTCAGCAACATTCCCTTTATAATTCACGGTGGCAATCACCGGTTCAAACACCTCCCTGGCTTTGTAGTGCAGCGCTTTTCTCTCACCATAATAATCCACAGATGACCATGAAACCGCGGGCCAGCAATCGTTAAGCTGCCAGTAGAGCGATCCCATGCACCAGGGCTTCGCTTCCCGGTGTGCCAGGATGCCGGTGGCCATCCCTTCTGCCTGCATCAGCTGACTGTAATAGACATACTGTTCAAAGTTCTCCGGTTCCGGAAACCAATCCTTC
>JAWOGX010000217.1:0-2937 GCA_046496455.1 Bacteroidales bacterium
GCCTCCATTGCACTCCGGCATCATCACATCATCACATCATCACATCATCACATCCGCCTATAAACCTCTTTAAACGGAATCCTTGTCCGGTCACCCCAAACGCCCCCTTCATCCCGTATGCCGCACGAGACAATCATGTTGATTTCAGCTCTCCATGGCAGCTTCAGAATCCGTTTCACCCTTCTGCCGTCGAGACCCTCCATGGCGCAGGTGTCGTACCCTTCTGCAGCCATGCCCAGCATAAAGGTTTGTGCCGCCAGGGCGCAGGTTTTGTGCACCACAGCCCGAACTTCGCACTCTGACACAAAGTAGGTGATGGGCCGGAACAACCCGATCACATTGGACACGATTTTTCTGAAGAGGCCCAGCAGCCCGAAAAAGCGGCCGTACAAAAACGGCATCACAAATCCATAATATGCTTCGAAGCGTTTGATCCTTTTCGGTTGCTTCTCCGGAGGGCTGTTTCTGAGTACATTGTCGATCTGCAGTTTCTTCACAGCCCGTGCCCTTTTCCGGAAAAGATCACGCCTTGTCACAAAAACAACCATTTGCTGTGCCGTGGTGGCTGTAGATTGATCCAAACAGGCATGAGCGAGTTTTCTGAGGATCTCCGGATTGGTGATATGATAAAACTCCCACAACTGCATGTTGGAACTTGTGGGAGCCAGTACGGCCAGCTCCAGGCATTGCTGAACACGCTCCGGATCAATGGGAATATCCTTGTATTTCCTTACAGAACGTCGATAATGTACGATTTCCTGAAATGTCATGATTTGGAATAGATTGATAAATTATGAGCTCTCCCCGCTCTCCTCTCTCCTCCCCCCCTCTCGACTCTCGACTCTCGACTCTCGACTCCCGACTCTCTACTCCCGACTCTCTACTCCCGACTCTCTACTCCCGAGTAGCTCCACCAGGAATCGAACCTGGATCTATGGTTTAGGAAACCACCATTCTATCCGTTGAACTATGGAGCCGTAATGACCGGTGCAAAGATAAACAAAAAGTTTTCAACCAAAAAAATGCAACTGTAAGCGTTTATAAATCAATGATAAAGAAAATATTTTCCGAAAAAGGGGTAACCTTTTTGCCCTGTTTTGTATTAATGTGTGAATAAGACGCAAAAGTTGCGGCTTTTTCACGAAAATGATTCTGTTGGTTTTTGGTTTCACAGAGGACTGTTGGGACGAACACTCTTCACTCGCAGGCGCGCAGGTTTGCTTATCTTTGCAGGCCTGCTCTGCGACTTTAAACACCTATGAACGAAACCCTGACAACAAGCCACCCTTTGCTGATCCTGGATCCTGACGTCTGCCGGCGCAACATCCGGAATATGGTACGTAAGGCCCACGCACATCAGCTGATCTTCAGACCCCATTTTAAGACGCACCAGTCGGCCACCATCGGCGGATGGTTCAGGGATGAGGGTGTCTCTGCCATCACCGTTTCATCGATCGCCATGGCAGCCTACTTCATCCGCCACGGCTGGGATGACATCACCATCGCCCTCCCCTTAAACCCATTGGCTGTGCGGGAGATCAATGCGATGGCTGCCCGGGCCCGCATCAATCTGATGATTGATCAGCCGGAAGTGCTGGCCGCCACAGCAGACCTCCTCACCGGAAGCCACGATTTCTGGATAAAGGTGGATAACGGCTATGGCCGTGCCGGGATCCCTTCCACAAAGACCCGGGAGATCCTTGCCTTCGCCGGTGGCATTCGGCGCCATCCGAAACACCGGTTTGCCGGGATCCTCATCCATCAGGGGGATCACTACCATTGCCATGGCAGAGAGGCGCTGATGGAAGCCCACCGGCAAAACATGATCAGGCTGGAACCCCTTGCCCGTGATCTGAAGAGGACATTCCCCGGTGCGGTGGTATCCTGGGGGGATACCCCTTCCTGCTCCGTCGCTGAGGATTTCGGCGTCGTGGATGAGATCAGGCCCGGTAATTTTGTTTTTTACGATATGATGCAGGTGGCTGCCGGCGTTTGTGAACCCACCGATGTGGCGGTCACCCTCGCTGCCCCGGTACTGTCAGTTTATCCTGACGACGGGAAGATGATCCTGCATGCCGGCGCAGTGCATCTTTCCAAAGAAATATTTTCAGGAACACAGGAAGGATGGGAAGGTTACGGGCTCCTAACCCGGATGCATGGCTTCAGGCGGGGGGAAAGCCTGCCGCAACTGAAGCTGCTGCAGCTCTCGCAGGAGCACGGGGTGGTCACAGGGCCTTCGGAAGTGATTACCACCTTCCGTCCCGGCGACCTGGCAGGCATCATCCCGGTGCACTCCTGCCTCGCCGCTGACCTGATGAAAGGCTACCATACCACCACAGGGGAACGCATCCCGATGATGCCTGCCCCTTCAGCATACACCGACTGACCAGCCATGGCAGGAATCTACATCCATATTCCATTCTGCAGAAGCAAATGCGGTTATTGCAACTTCTTCTCGGTCGCTTCGCTCAGGCAGGGCGCAAAGGTGGTGAGCGCCATCCTGCACGAGACTGAACTCACCCAAGATTATCTCCAGGCTGAACCCCTGGAGAGCATTTATTTCGGAGGGGGCACACCGTCGCTGCTTGACACTGGCGATATTGCCTCCATCCTTGCAAAGATCCGTCAGCACCATTCCCTGATCCCCGGGTGTGAAATCACCCTGGAGGCCAACCCTGACGACATCAGTGCGGATAAGCTCAGGGAATACATTGCGATGGGAATCAGGCGCATCAGCATGGGAATACAGTCCTTTTTCGGGGAAGACCTTATTTACCTGGAGAGAAAACATGACCGTGAGGGTGCCTTCAGGGCCCTGGAGCTGTTGCGGAATGCAGAACTGGATTCCTTCAGCATAGACCTGATCTATGGCATTCCGGGGCAGACGGAGGAGATGCTCAGGGGGAACCTTTCGGTTTGCCATGATGCCGGTGTGCC
>JAWOGX010000219.1:0-9466 GCA_046496455.1 Bacteroidales bacterium
TAGGCATCCCACGACATCCCGCTGATGGCGCTGATGCACTCTCCGGCATAGAAGTAGCCTATGTTGGAATAGCCATAACGGCTTCTGTACTCAAAGGGTGGCTGAATCCGGGCGTAGGTCGTGTATATCTCATCTGGCTTCAGATCAGAATAGAAATACATGAAGTCACCCTGGAAGGTTGAATACCCCAGATGATGCACCAGGAGATCACGCAGGTTTGCCCTGGCAGCAAGGTCAGGGTTGCTCAGTGTGAATTGTGGCAGCCATTTCTGCACTTTATCATCCAGCGAGCAGCGTTTGTCATGCTCCAGCATCGCCATGGCAGTGCCGGTAAATGCCTTGACATTGGAGGCAACCATGAAGAGGGTGTGCTCGTCAACGGGTTGAGCCCCGTTCAGTTCCGTAACGCCATACCCTCTCAGCACAATCGGTTTGCCGTCCCTGACGATGGCGACCGAAACGCCGGGGATGTTCCAGGCCTGCATGGCACTCTGGATATAGCTGTCCAGGCTGTCGGTGATGAATTGGGTTCTTTGGCCGGGTTGTGCATTGAGCGTTGGTGCAGTACACAATATTGCACCCAGCATTATACTGAATATCATTTTGTTATTCATTGTTTTCCTGTTTGGTTTCCACAAGATGGAGCGCCTTTTCGATCGCCTGGTCGAAATGCCCAAAGATGTTCCCTTTTCCGATCATAAAGGCCAGCCTGCTTTTCTCCAGTTCATGCATTACATCAGGCCTCACCCCGGAAAGGATCACCTTTTTGCCGGAACCCTGAATGTCAAGGATTGTTTCCCTGAAATTGTGGATGCCGGTGGCATCAATAAACGATACATGCCGCATCCTGATAATGATGATGCTCGATCTCTGATGGATGTTTTGAAGCACCTCCCGGTATTTTTTTGCTGCGGCAAAGAAGAAGGGGCCGCTGATTTCATAGATTTCGATCTCTTTCGGGATGGCATCATAATTCTCAAGAAGGTCATCATCAGATTCAAGTTGCATTATGTGGCTGGCTTTCGACATCCTTTGCATAAACAGGAGGGAGGCCAGTACAATTCCGATCTGGATGGCCACGGTAAGATCCACCAGCACCGTCAGGAAGAAAGTGGTGAGCAGGATGGCGATGTCGTATCGGTAACCCCTGAGGATGGACCTGAAGCTGCGCCATTCGCTCATGTTGTAGGCAATGATGATCAGGATGCCGGCCAGGCATGACATGGGGATCAGCTTGGCGTAATTGCCCAGGAACAGCATGATCAGCAATACGGTCAAAGCATGTACTATGCCTGCAACCGGCGTGCGGCCGCCACTCTTGATATTGGTGACCGTTCTGGCAATGGCGCCGGTAGCAGGTATGCCTCCCATCAGTGGTGAAAGGATGTTGGCAATTCCTTGTCCGATAAGTTCAGTGTTTGAACGGTGGCTGGTTCCTATCATCCCGTCGGCGACTACTGCCGAAAGGAGGGATTCAATGGCACCCAGGAATGCAATGGTGAACGCAGGGGCCAGATATTTCGGGATATTGTTGAGATCAATGGCAGGAAGATCAAACGAGAAGGTTGAAGGGATTGCCCCGAACACTGTTTCAATGGTTGGGACAGGCAGTTTGAAGAATACCACAAGCAGGGTTGTGATTATCAATGCGATAAATGTTCCCGGGATTCTGCTTGTGATTTTTCTGCTGAAGAGGATGACACCCATGGTGAGCAGTGTGATCCCCAATGACCACAGGTTGGTTTGGGAAATATTTGCACCATAGGTGCTCCATTTGGCGATAAAACCTGCGGGCAGGTTACTGATGCCCATCCCGAATGCATCATTGATCTGGGTCGAGAAGATCACCACGGCGATACCGCTCGTAAACCCAACGATAAGCGGATGGGGTATGAATTTCAGTACCGATCCGAGTCTGAGCAACCCGAATCCCACAAGCATGATTCCCGCAAGCAGGGTGGAGATCAGCAGGCCCTCCATACCATATTGTGAAACAACGCCGTACACCACAACGATAAATGCTCCCGTAGGGCCGCCAATCTGCACCCTGCTCCCGCCAAGGAGTGAGATCACAAAACCCGCAACAACGGCGGTCATCAGCCCTTTCTCCGGGGATACTCCCGATGCAACGGCAAAGGCAATGGCAAGGGGCAAGGCGACAATTCCGACGATCACCCCTGCCGCAATATCCTGCTGTAGCTGCCTGCGACTGATGCCCTGCTGCAGGAGGGTGAAAAATTTCGGACGAAAAACGTAATCCTTCATAAGGTTGAAGTTTACACGTGCTTGACCCCAAGAGGTTCGATATGGATGGTAGACACAATATTAAGTTGCTCCCTGAGTGCTTTCTCTATGGCTGTGGCCACACAATGGGCTTGTTGTACATCCATTTTCGGGTCCACTTTGATGTGAAACGTAAGTTCTCTGTGTTTGCCGTAATTATGAATATGGAAATGGTGCGGGAGAGGGTCTGTTTCGGTACTGTTGACGATAATCCGCGTTACTTCCTGAATGAGTTCTTCAGTGGGTTCCTCACCGAGGATTTTGCTGATGGCATCCCTTACAATTTCAAAGGTGGTATAGAAAAGCATAAGGGCGATCACCATACCCAGCACACTGTCAATCCACCAGAAGCGCTGATGAAACATTAACCCGATTAACAGCACGACGGAGGATAGTGCATCGCTGCGGTGGTGCCATCCATCGGCACGTATTGCAGTATTGTCGGTTTTGCGGGCCACGAAAAAGGCAAATTGCGCCATCCCTTCTTTTGCGAGAATGGAGATGATGGTGACGATGATGGCCGGTGTGCCAAAGTTGGCGGCTTCGTGTGCCTGGAATTTTTGGATGGAGTTCATCATAAAATCCCAGGCGATGATTCCGAGGATGAAGCCTATAAAAATGGCGGTGATCTGTTCCCATCTGCCATGCCCGAAAGGGTGTTTCTTGTCGGGTTTCCTGACCGAGAGCCTGATCCCGGCAATCAGCAGGGCTGAACTGATCGAGTCGGAGAGGGTGTGCCATGCATCTGCCAGCAGTGCCACTGAACCCGACATAATGCCAACCCAGTATTTTAGCACAAACAGGGCTGCATTCGCCACAATGGCGATAACTCCTTCCAGGTAACCGTATCTTGTGCGCTGGTCCATCGCTTTTCTGAAAACCGCAAAGTTAGGGGTTATCATGGTACGAACACCCATCCGCAGGTACTGTTCTTTTTTGTATTTTCGCACGCTGTTAACAATACTACTGCATCGCTTATGGAAATCCCCGCAAAATATAACCCTGCCGAGGTTGAAGACAAGTGGTACGCATACTGGCTTGAGAAGGGTTATTTTCGCTCAGTTCCGGATGAACGGGAGCCTTTCACCATCGTAATCCCCCCGCCCAATGTTACCGGTGTGCTCCATATGGGGCATATGCTGAACAATACCATCCAGGATATTCTCGTCCGCAGGGCAAGAATGCAAGGGTACAATGCCTGCTGGCTTCCCGGCACCGACCATGCTTCCATTGCCACAGAAGCAAAAGTTGTTGCCAAACTCAGGGAGGAGGGGATTGAGAAGAACGCCCTCACCAGGGAGGAGTTCCTGGAGCATGCCTGGGAGTGGAAAGAGAAGCATGGCGGGATCATCCTGGAACAGCTTAAGAAACTGGGTGCTTCCTGTGATTGGGAACGGACCAGCTTTACCATGGACCCCCACTACTATGAGTCTGTACTAAAGGTTTTTATTGAATTATATGAAAAGGGGCTTATCTATCGCGGGGTGAGGATGGTGAACTGGGATCCGAAAGCCTTAACGGCTGTTTCTGATGAAGAGGTGATTTACAAGGAGGTGAAATCCAAACTTTGGCATGTCCGCTACAAGGTTGTCAACGATTCAGCAGCCGGGCAAACGGAGGAGGAGTGGATCACCATTGCCACGACCCGCCCGGAAACCATTCTGGGTGATACGGCAGTTTGTGTGCACCCGGATGACCCAAGATATGCCCATCTGCATGGCAAAACGGTGCTGGTCCCCCTCGTTGAAAGACCGGTGCCGGTGATTACAGACCCTTACGTTGACCGTGAGTTTGGAACCGGATGCCTGAAGATCACCCCAGCCCACGACATCAACGACTATGAAATCGGAATCAGGTATCATCTCCCTGTCATTGATATCTTTAATGATGATGGGACCCTCAGTGATAAAGCCACGCTGTTCGTGGGAATGGATCGCTTTGAAGCCCGCGATGCCGTGGCAAAAGAGCTTGATGCCAAAGGGCACCTGGTAAAGACTGAAGATTATATCAATAAGGTTGGATGTTCAGAACGGACTGATGAGGTGATTGAACCCAAGCTCTCCATGCAGTGGTTTTTCAGGATGGGAGAGATATCCAAACCGGCTTTGTCGGCCGTGATGGATGATCTGGTGCAGTTTCACCCTGCAAAATTCAAGAATATTTACCGTCACTGGATGGAGAACATCCGCGACTGGTGCATCTCAAGGCAGCTCTGGTGGGGGCACCGCATCCCGGTCTATTACCTTAATGACGGCAGGATGGTGGCTGCAATGTCAGAAGAAGATGCTCTTGAGAAAGCGCGGCAGCAATACGGAGAGGACGCAGATCTTTCCGGCATGACCCAGGACCCCGATGTGCTGGACACCTGGTTCTCATCGTGGCTGTGGCCCATTGCGGTATTCGACGGCATCAGGAAGCCTGACAATGAAGATATCCGGTACTACTATCCCACCAACGACCTGGTTACGGCACCTGAGATCCTGTTCTTCTGGGTAGCGAGGATGATTATGGCAGGGTATCATTACCGTGATGAGATTCCTTTCAGGAATGTATATCTCACTGGCATCGTGCGTGATAAGCTGGGCCGGAAAATGTCGAAGCAACTGGGCAATTCTCCGGATCCGATCGGGCTGATGCAAAAATATGGGGCGGATGGCGTGAGGGCGGGGATGCTTTTCACTTCACCGGCCGGCAACGACCTCCCCTTCGACGAAGGGCTCTGTGAACAGGGCCGGAATTTCTGCAACAAAATTTGGAATGCGCTGAGGCTGGTTAAAGGGTGGAGTCCCGATGCGGCCCTGGAGCAACCTGCTTCATCCGCCGTCGCCAACCAGTGGTTTGCTTCAAGGCTCAACCAGGCGATCGGCCTGATGGATGAACTGTACGCCAAATACAGGCTCTCGGAAGCATTGATGATGATCTATAAACTCATCTGGGATGACTTCTGCTCCTGGTATCTCGAAATGGTCAAACCGGCTTACCTACAGCCCATCGATGCTAAAACGCTGGCGCAGACCACGGAGTTCTTCGAAACGCTGATGAAGCTGCTTCACCCGTTTATGCCTTTCATCTCCGAAGAGATCTGGCAGAAACTGAATGCGCGCAAGGCCGGTGATGATCTTGTCATCACTCAGATGCCTGCAGCAGGTGAATGGGATGCCCGGTTGCTCAATGGCTTTGAGCTTGCTTCGGAAGTGGTAATGGCAATACGCACCCACCGCCAGGAGAAGGGGATTGCCAATAAAGAGGCCCTGGAAATCTATATCAAAGGGGAATTTCCGGATATCTATGCTCCTCTGGTTATCAAACTGGCTAACCTGTCCGGCCTGCATAAGGTTGATCAGAAACCTGAAGGGATGATCTCCCTGATGGTGAGATCGTTGGAGTGTGCTTTCCCTCTGGGTGAAAATCTCAATAAAGAGGAAGAGATATCAAGATTGCAGAAAGAGCTTGACTATGCAAAGGGGTTTTTAATTTCGGTGGAGAAAAAATTATCGAATGAAAAGTTTGTCGCCAGTGCCCCTGATAAGGTTATTGCCATGGAGCAGAAAAAGAGAGATGACGCACTGGCGAAAATCAAGGTGCTTGAGAATCAGATTTCCATCCTGAAATCATAAGAAAATATCGCTTTCATATGTTTTTGGCATAATTTTTTGTTAGCGGGGTGAAATTTTTTAATACTTTCACCCAAAAATTAACAATTATGAAAGCAAGAGTATCTATTATTGCATTAGTGATGACCGTAATGGTGTTATGGTCCAATGTCAGCCAGGCGCAGAGTTACCAGTCAGCAGCAGGATTCAATGTCGGAGCAAGCCTTGTCAGCATGCTTTTCCGGGCAATCAATTATTCCGATGATCCGGGTTGGAAATCCACACAGATCCCAACGATTCAGGGTGTATATGATTACAGGATCAGCGAACGCTTCAGCGTAGGCGGGGCGGCAAGTTTCAGTAACATCTCGGTTGACTACAGCAATGATCAGTTGACCAATACCCTTGATGGTGAACTTCAGAATTTCAAGTTCGGTTTGACCAGGATCAATGTTGCTGCCCGCGGTTTGGTGTATTACACCAGCAGTGATGTCTTTGAACTCTATTCCGGGCTTCGCGTGGGCGTGAACATTTGGAATCTCAATGTGGAATCAACAGACCCTGATTTTGACGCCGGCGTTGATCCTCTGGCTGAAGCCTCCAATTTCGCCAGGGCAGCAAGTCCAGGAGTGCAGGTGATCGGACTGGGTGCCAACATCTACCCGGTTGAAAACATTGGCATCAACTTCGAGTTTGCCATCGGGCAGCCCTACTTCGCTGCTATCGGGATGCGCTACAGATTCTAGATTTCAGAGTGCATAGGTGATTCCCAGCATCATATTAAACCGCTGTGCAGGATAATGCTGCCAGCGGTTATATTTTGAGGCTGCCAGGTTGTTGATGCGCAGGAATCCTGAAAGCAATGAGGAATACCTGTATTCTGCACCAAAATTGATGTCGAGGATGTTCTTTAACAGAGCATCCTCTTCTACATTATTGATGTAGGTTTTTACCCTGATATCGGCCAGATAATTGAGTTCAGCATAAGCCAGTATCTTGTCATCCAGGTTGTACCGCACGTCCAGGCCCCCGGTGAAAGCAGGTTTATGCCAGGCATAAAGTTCAGTGTTCATGTTATAGTCCTGATACAACACTTTCCCCGAGATGCGCAGCTTTTCCGCAGCCTGATAGGACAATTCTGCTTTGAGGGAAAGTATGGTGCCATCATCATAAAGCACCTTAAACCTGTTTTGGAACAAAAGTGATGTGTCTGCCGTGTACAGGGCCATGTTTGCAACGCTTTCATTGGAGACCCTGGCTGTAAGGGTGACCCTGGGGCCGATGGCTGTGCGGAGGCCGCCATACACCCTGATTTTGGTGATGGTGTTGCGCATTTCCGGGTCGCTGATGGTGTAAGGATTGATAGCAGTCAGCGCGTAGAAACTGCTGCGCTCCATTCCACCGTCCAACCCGCCCATAAGAATGAATTTGTGCTCTTTCAGTGAGATCTTCAGGCTGATATCAGGGAAGAGTTTCAGGGTGCCGTTGTTTTCGCTCATGTACCCTGCCGTGGCTCCTGCCCTGAGATCCAGGTCTTTGATTCTGGCCTGCATATAGGGATTGATCCTTACCAACAATTGGTCAAATGTATTCGTCGTGGTGTCTTCGGCCATTTGAGTACTGTAAAATTCCGCAGAGGTATTCAGTCCGATAGTCTGGGTTCTGCTGAAATTGAACCAGGTTACCAGCTTATCCAGGTCTCCCTGGAATTTTGCAGCATGCTCGGTGGTCTCATACGCATCATTGATCATTTTGTATTGCAGCCCGAGCCGGTGGTTCAGGTTGTCACCCCTGTAGAAATTGCTTTTCATCCCCACATCAAAAGATGCAGTATGAAACCGCTGCCGGATAGTCTCCCTGTCAAGTGTGTCGTTCACGAGTGAGTCTTGCCGGCCGTAAAAGTGCACCACATCCCGCCCGTAGGCTCCCTTAAAGTCGAAAATGTGATTCTTGCCGAAGAGGGTGGCAAAGGCATCAAAACTATTGTCGCTGAACCCCTGGTAGGCGTATTCCGGGATTTTCCCCATCGACGAGAGATGCTTGTAATGGATGCCATAGGCGCCACGCCTGGAGCGGACGCTGTTGTAAAACACTTCGAAATAGGGGGTGGTGTAATTGCCGAACCCCGTCTTGAGGAATAACCTGTAAAGCTCGGGCTGTGGCATGCCACTCATCCTGGCTGCCTTGATCGGTGCGATCTCAATGTCAGTGCTGAGCTTCATCGGGGTGATCTCGTATGTCAATGGCGTGCGCGACACCACTGTATCAGTGATCACCGGGCTGATGTTAATCTTGAAGGCGTCATCCACCATTGGGTTGTAGGGTTTAACCACAACTACATCTTCGTGATGGCCTTCCCCCTGGCCGTAAACGATCAGAAATGACATCATCAGCGTCATCAGTAATACAGTTTTCCTATACATCGTTTTGTTTTTTTGTTTCTTGATTTTATCAGCAATTGCCGCCACTAAACCTTTAACTCTTAACTTTTAACTTTTGCCTTTCGCCTTTTGCCTTTCGCCTTTTGCCTTTCGCCTTTCGCCTTTCGCCTTTCGCCTTTCGCCTTTCGCCTTTAGCCTTTAGCCTTTAGCCTTTAGCCTTTTGCCTTTAGCCTTTTGCCTTGCTACAGCCCATTGCTCCTCATCTTCAACTCAATCTCCTCTTCCGCCTTGCGTTGTTCCATCAGTTTTTCCTGATCAATGATGATTTTAAGTTTTGAACGGGCTTCAATCACCAGGTCATCGCCTTCATAATTGTCGATAATGCTCTGCAAAGTGTGTTTTGCCTGGAAGATGTTATCGGTCTTCACATACACATCAGCGAGAAGGATGAATGCTTTTGCGATCCAGTAGTCGTAGGTTGGGATATCATTGATCAGTTCAAAGATTTCCTTTTCAGCGACATCATAGTTCTCCATCTCAAACTGGATAAGCGCAAGATTGTATTTGGCTTCGGCGCCCATTTCATTCCGGGTCCTTTTCAGCACATTTTCGAAATAGGTCTGTGCTGCACTCATGCTGTCCATGGCCAGGGCCGATTTTGCCATGATCAGGTATGCCTCCGTGATGATCTCTTCGGCGTGCTGTTTCTCGCGAATTATTCTTGCAGATACCTGGTATGCCTTTCCATGTTCTCCCAGTTTGGCGTAACACCTCATCTGACCTGTGCGCCCCTGCTGAATGTATAGCCTGTTGTCTGCATTTTGCTCCAGGCGGATGTAGTTGTCCAGGGCACCTGCGCAATTGTCGCTGAGCAGGTGTATCTCTGCGGCACGCAGCAGCGCAAACTCAGTGAACTTGCTCCTGTGCTGGCTGGTGACGAAATTGTACCCGTCCAGGGCTTCTCCGTAGTTCTTCTCAGCCAGCAGGCATTCTGATTTGTAGAATTGTGCGTCAATCACAAAAACCCCTTCGGGGAACTGTTTAATGTAGTTCCGGAATCCTGGAAGTGCCTTATCGCAGTTGCCGCTCATATAATGGTTTTCTGCCGGAATGTATGCCAGGGAGTCCATCTCGGCATCAGTGACAGTGTACTGGGTTCCCTTGACATAATTGTAATACTTGTCAACATTGTCCGTTGCGGTATAAATA
>JAWOGX010000221.1:0-6800 GCA_046496455.1 Bacteroidales bacterium
TGACTGTAAATCAACAATAAAAAGCGAAATAGAGGGCCATCTTAAAAAATGCCAAAACAAAATCTCAAAATATTTTTTAAGATGGCCCCTATAGACAAATTTTTACCAAAATTTATTTTTATGAGAACACAATTCCTGTTTTGTTTGGTTTTCATGATGACAATCATGTCATGCAACAAGGACGACAAGGATGCCAGGGTTTGCGAAATGAACGGAAAAGTGATGGTGTGGGGGCTGGGTGCCCCTGCAATATTTCCTGCCGGCGACCCGCCGGGGGTGGAACTTTATCAGATGAAAGAACTGGTTACTGATGATCCTTTGAATCCTTCATTGCCTTATAAGGTTCCCGTTGCTTTCGCCACGGTCAATCCGGACGGTGAATTCAGCTTCAGTGCCGAACTGGAAAAGAATGGCCAATATTTCATTGATGTGTCGCATTTCGATACAGCAGTATACGTAAAATCAAAGGCTGTTCCGGTTCAATATAAGGATGTGCAGACTGTCAATGCTGAAGTGGTCGCCAGGTCATGGGTAACTCCAAGATTCAGCAATCCTTCCTGCCAGCCGGGAGATACCTTTGTCTACCTGTATGGCATTGGCGGTAATTTCTCAAATCCACCTTTGATCACCACCTCCGATACAACGATGTCCTGGACCTATACCACATGGGGTGGACCTGAATACGGTGCATTCAGTAGGGAGGTCAGGGGGAAACTGATCAGGCAGGGGGTTGAAACAGATACGACCATTAAATACTTCATTGCACCGGGTGCAACATCAGTGGTGGAAATCAACTGGTAGCTTTGTTGGCAGAGTTCAGTATTATCTTTACTTTTGGAGTTTGAAACAACGCCCTATGCAGGTAGAACTATTCATCCCCTGTTTCATTGATCAGCTTTATCCCCAGACAGCCAGGAACCTGGTCAGGCTGCTTGAGCGTGTGGGATTGGAGGTATTTTACAACAGGGAACAAACCTGTTGCGGACAAATGGCTTTCAATAGCGGTTACTGGGAGGAAACCAGGGTCCTTGGCGAAAAGCTTGTCAAGGAGTTGGCCGGAAACCGTCTGGTTGTGGGTCCTTCGGCCTCCTGCATCAGCATGATCAAAAACTATTATCCCGATCTTTTTCACAATTCTTCGCTTCACCTGCAATATAGACAGCTGCAGCAGAACATCCGGGAAGTGAGTGATTTCCTTGTGAATACACTGCAGATTACTGATGTGGGTGCGGTTTTCCCGCATAAGGTAACCTATCATGATGCGTGTGCTGCATTGCGTGAATATGGGATCAGGGAAGAGCCCAGGGCTTTGCTTGCAAAAGTCGGGGGTCTTGAGCTTATCGAAATGGAAGAGAGTGATACCTGCTGCGGGTTCGGAGGAACCTTTGCAGTAAAGAATGAACCCATCTCCATCGCCATGGGGCAGCAGAAACTTGAATTCGCCGTGGCAACAGGGGCTGAATACATCATATCCACTGAGGCATCATGCCTGATGCACCTGCAGGGAATCATTGACAAGCAAAAACTGCCGATCAAGACGATCCATCTGGTAGATGTATTGGCAAGTGGATGGTAATCAGTTTTTTACATGACATACCAGGTCATGACCCTCTTCAGCTTTGAAGCCATCAGGCTTGAGTTTGCAAAATGGGCATACCTGAGAACCTTTGACCAGAACTATTGCCAGGGTGAACAGGGTTATCAGTTGCGAATCAAGTGTGCGTGAACAGTCAACCTATATCAATAACCACCAAATGGTTTGATAAAAAAAAAGAGGGCCCTTCAATCAGGCGCCCTCTCTTTTTGTGATCAAAATACCGACTACTTCTTCATTATCTTTTTCATAACCAGCTCTTTGTCAAGCTTTTTCACACAGAAGAACCAGTCATAACACTTCATCTCTTCTTTGCCATCCATCCTGTCTTTGGCTACTCCGCATGAGCCGGCTGGTGGTACAATCACGTCATCACCCGGTTGCCAGTCAGCCGGGGTGGCAATCGAAAAGGCGTCTGCGGTCTGCAATGCTACCACTGCCCTGTACAACTCTTCGAAATTGCGCCCCATGCTCAGCGGGTAGTAAATGATGGTTCGGATAATCCCGGCAGGGTCAATGATAAATACAGCCCTGACCGCTTTTGTGTTGCTTTCACCAGGCTGGATCATCCCATACTTTTTTGAAACTTCCATGGTGATATCCTCGATCAGCGGGAATTTCACCTCAATGTCCTTCATGCCGCGGTATTCAATCTTCTCCTTGATGGTCCTCAACCAGGCGATGTGGCTGTATAAACCGTCTACGGACAAGCCAAGAAGTTTGGTGTTCACTTCCGCAAAACGATCTTCCATGGCTGCGAAGGTCATAAACTCGGACGTGCAGACAGGGGTGAAGTCAGCAGGATGGCTGAAAAAAATGACCCAATTCCCCTTGTAATCTTTCGGGAAATTGATTTCGCCCTGGGTGGTTACTGCTTTGAATTCAGGTGCTTTTTCACCGATACGGGGCATTGCGAAAAACTCAGCATTTGATGTGGTTTCCATAATTTGTTGTTTTTGTGATTATTTTTTTTCGTTTTTGATCCGGAACACTTGTAACCGAACGCTAAATTAACAAATCAGTAACAAAAAATGTTCATTTGGCAACTTTTTTATTTTACATAACACTCATTCAGGGCATTGAATGCATCCGGTCTCTGATTTAAGGTAGGACCAATGGGAGTTTTCTGTTAATTTTGTGAAGAAATACAGATCATATGAGCGAGGGATATGCGGGAGTAATTGCGGGTGAGTTAGGGGTAAAGGAGCAACATGTGGGAGCAGTGCTGAAATTATTCAGCGAGGGGGCAACAGTACCTTTCATTGCGAGATACCGGAAGGAGATGACCGGGACCATGGATGAGGAGGTGATCATCCGTGTGCGGGATCTGGCCGAACGCCATGCAGAGCTGGATAAGCGCAGGGAGATGGTACTCCGTACAATTGAAGAGCAGGGGAAACTCACAGGTCCGTTGCGTGAGGCGATTGAGCAGTGCAGGACACTGGCAGAGCTTGAGGATATCTACCTTCCTTACAAACCAAAGAGGAAGACCAGGGCAGAGATAGCACGGCAAAGGGGTTTGTTGCCGCTTGCCAGGCTGCTGATGGAACAGGGGCTGGTCAATCTTCCTGTTGAAGCAGCCCGGTTCATTGATGCCGGGAAAGATGTTCATACAGCAGAGGATGCACTTGCCGGAGCGAGGGACATTATTGCCGAATGGGTGAACGAGCACAAAGTGTGCAGGGGAAAAGTCCGGAAGCTTTTTGAAGAGCGCTCTTTCATCCGTTCCAGGGTTGCAAAGGGGAAGGAGGCTGAGGGGGAGAAGTACAAGGACTATTTTGCCTGGGAGGAACCGTTGTCAAAGGTTCCGTCCCACCGTTACCTGGCCATGGTCAGAGGGGAAAACGAGGGTGTATTGAAGATGGAGATACGCCCCTCTTCTGAAGATGCCATTTCTTTGATTGAAGGTGTATTTCTGAAGAATGATTATGATACCGGCCAACAGGTTGCCATGGCCATTGAAGATGCCTATAAGCGGCTTATGGCCCCCTCGATGGAAACAGAGATGAGGGCTGCTGCCAAGGAGAGATCCGATCTGAAAGCCATTGAGGTTTTCGCGGAGAATGTCCGGCAGCTGCTTATGGCACCCCCTCTTGGCGCTAAGAACATCCTGGCCATCGATCCTGGATTCCGCACCGGTTGCAAGGTGGTTTGCATCGACAAAACAGGGAATCTATTGCATAACAGCACGATATACCCTCATCCCCCGCAAAATGAGGCCAGTGCCGCGATGAAGAAGATTCAAACCCTGGTCAGCCAGTATAAAATTGAAGCGATTGCGGTGGGGAATGGTACCGGGGGGAGGGAGACCGAGGCCCTGATTCGCCGGATACGTTTTGACCGTGACCTGGTTGCGGTGATGGTCAACGAGAGCGGTGCATCGGTATATTCGGCCTCAAAGATAGCCCGGGAGGAATTCGCGGATTACGATATCACGGTCCGGGGCGCAGTTTCGATTGGCAGGCGATTGCAGGATCCACTGGCGGAACTGGTTAAGATTGACCCCAAATCAATAGGTGTCGGGCAGTACCAGCACGATGTGGACCAGAAAGCCCTTGAACGGTCACTGTCGGATACGGTGGTCAGCTGTGTCAACCAGGTCGGGGTGGACGTGAATGTTGCGAGCCGTCAGCTCCTGGCCCATGTATCGGGTATTGGCCCGTTGCTGGCTGCCAATATCGTGAAGTCCCGGCAGGAGAAGGGCCCTTTCAGATCCAGGGAAGAGCTGAAAAATGTGCCAAGGCTGGGGCCGAAAGCATTTGAGCAGGCCGCGGGATTTCTCAGGATTCGCAACGGAGAAAACCCGATGGATAATACCGCGGTGCACCCGGAAGCTTATCCCATTGTGCAGAAGATGGCCAGGTCAGTCGGGGTTTCCGTTCCGGAGCTCCTTGGCGATGAATCCCTGAGGAAAGGGATTGATTCAACCCAGTTTGTCTCGGCGCGTTTTGGATTACCCACGATCAATGATATTTTGCGGGAGTTGGAGAAACCAGGGAGGGATCCACGGGCACGGTTTGAACAGTTTGAGTTCGACCGCAATGTGACAAAAATCACTGACCTTCAGCCCGGAATGGTGCTGAACGGGGTGGTGACCAACATCACTGCCTTCGGTGCGTTTGTGGATATCGGGGTGCATCAGGACGGCCTCATTCATATCAGCCAGATCGCTGATGAGTTTGTCAGCGATATCAACCAGTTCCTTCACCTTCACCAGATGGTGAAGGTAAAGGTTCTTCAGGTCGAGCCGGAAAGGAAACGGATCCAGCTAACGCTGAAAGGGGTAGAAGATTGAGACAAGGGGCGATTTATAGATCCGGCCGATAAAATGAAAAGGTACTTTGTGCGTTATGATGAACAATTAATAAGAAAGGTTATGAACCGTTTGATCCTGGGTTTGCTGATCCTGCTGCTGATATCCGGCTTGGGAAATGTGTCGGCTCAAAAGATCAGGGGAGGTTTTACCCTTGGGATGAATATGTCGCAGGTAGATGGGGATGAGATTTACGGGTTCCGGAAATACGGGTTTCATGGTGGCGCCATTGGCACCGTACCATTAGAGAAAAACTTCATGATCACCCTGGAAACGCTTTACTCGCAGAAGGGGGCAAATCAGCCTGGTCGCACCCAGTATTACCGGCAATACCGTGTCGATCTCGACTATGTGGAGGTGCCGGTCCTGCTGCAATACAACGATAAGGACATATTTACCGTTGGGGCGGGGTTTGCTTATGGCAGGCTGGTGAGTGTGAAGGAGTGGGAGAAAGGGGTTCGCACCAGCACAACGCTTCAGGGGAGCAATGCCCATTTCGACAGAGCAGATTACCTTGCCTTGATTGATTTGAAATTCAGGATTGTACACCGGCTGAGCATGAATGTGCGGTATCAGTATTCGATGGACAAAATCCGTGTTGCACAGTTCAGCGACGATTTTCAGCAACGATTCTGGGAGAGGAAGCAATACAACAATGTGCTTACCTTTCGGGTGGCATACATTTTCAATGATCCTTTACCCCCACCAAAGGGGCAGCAGGGGAATGACTAGCGCTTTTCCCTTGCCGGAGGTTTAAACCTCCGGTTAGGGATTCCGGTTAGGGAATGGATTTGAACCTGCTCTATTGCCTGAGGTTTAAACCTCCGGCTATAGATTTGTGATAATCTTTTATAGCCTGCACAAATCTGTTGGCCAGAGGCCCTGATAGCGGGTGTTCCAGCCCCAGTCGTTCCGGGTGCCACTGGACAGCCATGAGGAAAGGGGCCATGTCAGTTTCAAGTCGTTCAATCGCTTCGATCAGTGAGTCAGGGCTGTAGGCAGAAGCTTTCAGCGACGGGGCAAGGCGATCAATGCCCTGGTGGTGCATCGAATTCACTTCCCCGGCAGGGATTCCGGTGAGTGCCCTGATCCAGCTGCCATCCGCAAGACTTACCGGATGCATTGCGTCAAAGCTCTGGTCCTCCGTGCGATGCACGACGCTTGTGTCAAACCTCTCAGGAATGTCAGGATACAGAGAGCCACCGTAGAATACATTGAGCACCTGGAGTCCACGGCATACGCCAAAAACAGGCATGTTCAGGCGGTTGGCTTTTTCAAGGATTGCCATTTCCAGGGTGTCGCGGTAGAAATCTATCTCACAGAGGATTGTGTCTTCAGGCTGACCATAATATCCAGGATGGACATCCGCACCTCCGCTCATCAGCAATCCACTGCACTTTTCAAGCATCAGTAAGGCTGAGTCGAGAGGCATGTGGTAGAGGTCAACCAGCACAATATTGCTGTCGACACCCTGAAGCCATGTTTTATAGAAGAGATAATTCGCGGTGTCCTTGTATTTGGATACCGCAACGTAAATGGTTTTGTCTTTCGCTGTCTGACAGGTCCAGAATGCAAGACCCGTAATGATGATGACGACGGCGATCAGCCTGAAGAGCGGTTTCTTCATCCGTAAGATTTTAGGGAGCAAAGATAATGAAGTTTTTAACAGATGCAATTTGTTCAACATCATTTGTTTAACCACATGACGCTCCGATGGGATTTCAACTAAAACTCCCCCTCGATTTCGCTCGGCCACCCCGGCTTCGCTCGGAGTGACATCTAAACACCTAAACAACTAAACAGCAAAACATTCTAAACCCCCTCAACTTCCGCACCCCCTCAACTTCTAAACAATATTACGTTCCTACGGAGCTTCATGCGTCCTGGATTCAA
>JAWOGX010000009.1:0-3275 GCA_046496455.1 Bacteroidales bacterium
GGCTGGTATCTCCATGCAGGGTCTCCCGATGTTCGGATTTCATTTGTTCAGCCAGAAATGCAAACACCACTGCAGCCGGTGGAAGGCTCTTAGGGTTATAATCATAGGGCTCCCATTGCTGCACCGAAAAGCGGGCCTTCAAGGGTTCTCTGTTCAGCATCACACGGAGTCCATACCAGTAGATGCTTTCAATGGATCGCACCGAAGTGGTTCCGACAGGGATTACCGGACCATCGTGCAGGGCAAGTTTTTGCAGAAGATCCTGCCTGACAATGATCTCCTCCCTGTGCATCACATGGTCTGCAATGGTAGGCGTGCTCACAGGCCTGAAGGTCCCCGCGCCCACATGAAGCGTGATTTTTTCCTGGGGTATTCCCTTCTCCGACAATGCACCGAGGATGGCAGGGGAGAAGTGGAGGCCAGCTGTGGGGGCGGCCACAGATCCATCATGCCTTGCGTAAACTGTCTGATAGCGCTCTGCATCGCCAGGTTCGTCATGCCGGTTGATGTAGGGTGGCAGCGGGATGTGCCCGATCGCTTCAAACACGGCTGCCATCGCCAGATGCGATGGCTCCCAGGTGAGCGCCACCTCTGATGTCTCATCCCCTTTCCGCTGAAGCCTGGCATGCAATACGGTCTGGTGCCCTTCGCAGATAAAACGTAATGTGAGGGTGCCATTTTTCCATTTTCGTGCATTGCCGATGATGCATTCCCATACAGCCGGGGAGCCGCTGCTGAAAGCAATCTCGTGCTCGGGCGATGGAGAAACAGGATTCAGAAAGAATACCTCGATTGATGCCCCGGTGGACTTGGTGAATAGCACCCGGGCCCGGATCACTCTCGTGTTGTTGAACAACAGCAATGAATCCTCCGGCAGTTGATCCGGCAGGTCACGAAACACCATTGACGAAAGGCTGTGGTTCTTCAGCACCAACAACTTCGACATGTCACGCTGCGCAAGAGGGTATTGGGCAATCCGCTCCTTTGGAAGGTCGTACTGGTATGTTTCGGCCGAAATCAGTTCTGGTGATATCATCGGAGGCAAAAATAGTGCTTACCGTTTTACAGACATGGTTTGTTTTTGATAATTTTACACCCCTGCAGGAAGGTTGATGGGTTTAGAATTTTAGATGTTGAGAGGGTTTAGCGCTACGCCTGCGGCGTAGCTGTTGAGATCCTAAACATCCTAAACATCCTAAACAACTAAACACCTAAACGAATAAACAAACCAACATGGTACGTTCCATACTCTTCATGAAAGTTCACATAGTCTGTCTTTTTGTAGTAGCCCTATATGGTCAGAATGCCTTTTCACAGACAATTACTCATGATCTCATTTTCTACAATGTGGAGAATCTCTTTGATACGATTGATGATCCGCTGATCAACGACGAAGAGTTCCTTCCCGGGGGACGATACCGCTGGAATGGAGAACGTTACCTGCACAAGCTGGATCAGCTGTCGCGGGTGATTTCGAATGATGGTCATGGGCCTTTGCCTGCAATAGTTGGATTGTGCGAGATCGAAAACCGTGTGGTACTGGAAGATCTGGTGGCTACTGAAAGGCTTAAGGGAGCAGGTTATGCCATTGTGCATCACGACAGTCCGGATGATAGGGGTATCGACGTGGCACTCCTCTATCAGCCAGCTCATTTTCAGGTGCTGTTATCCTATCCATTGCCTGTAAAATTACCCTACGACCTGGAGTTCAGGACCAGGGACATACTGTATGTAAGAGGGATTATGGGGATAGACACGATACACCTTTATGTGAACCATTGGCCAAGTCGCCGTGGGGGTGCAGATGTGTCGGAACCAAAGCGGGTACAGGCCGCCAGTGTGCTCCGGCAACATCTTGACCTGATGGCTCCGCAATTCAGACAGTTTCACGTTGTCATCATGGGTGACCTGAATGATGAGCCCATGGACAGGAGTGTATCGGAGGTGCTGGGAGCGCTCACTTTCGGTTTTGAATGCCCGGGAGACCCTAAAACATGCATCCATAACCTCTCTACCCTCATACCGGAAGGAAAGGGGACTTACCATTACTGGCGCGACAAGAAGTGGAATGTGCTGGATCAAATCATTGTGTCCACATCACTTATTGACTCCTCAGCAATGCGGGCAGATGGGACGGTCAGATACCTGTGGAGCAGTTTCTCCGTGCCACAGGACACCTTTTTGCTGAAGGAGGAAAACGGGGTGATGGTGCCTTTAAGCAGCTTTGCCAGAGACTATCAGGGAGGTTTCAGTGACCATCTGCCGGTGAAAATGACAATCACAGTAAAAACGGCACCGATTGGTGAATCTCGCAAATGGCAACGAAAAAAAGCAAAAAAATGAATTGTTACCAATTTGGTAATTATTTTTCATAACTTTGTTCAGGTTTTGACAGATATGCTATGCGGGTGATTGCAAAGAAGGTATTGAGGGATTTCTGGAGTGAGCATCCTGATGCAGAAGACCAGTTAAAAAGTTGGTACAGGGAAGCATCGATGGCAACCTGGACTAGCCCCCAACACATCAGGGCAGACTATCCCAAAGCAAGCATTCTGAAGTCGAGTCGTGTAGTTTTCAATATATGCGGAAACCGGTACAGATTGATAGTAAAGATAAACTATGCTAGGCAATGGGTTTTTATCAGGTTCATCGGATCGCATCGGAAGTATAACAATATAGATGCTGACAAAGTATAGAGATCATGAAAATCAAATTAATAAAGAGTGAAGAAGATTACCAGGAGTCACTCAAAAGACTGGAAGTGATTTTTGATGCACCGGTTGATACACCAGCAGGGGATGAAGCCGAAATACTTACTATCCTGATCGAAAAGTTCGAAGACGAACACTATCAGATCGATACGCCTGATCCGATAGAAGCAATCAAATTCCGGATGGAACAGATGGATATTGACAATAAGGAATTGGCCCGAATCATTGGCTATCGGAGCAGGGTATCGGAGCTGTTAAACAGAAAGAGAAAACTCACACTTCCAATGATTCGCAGATTGCACCAGGAATTGAAGATTCCTTATGAGAATCTTATGATGGATTATTAAGTCGGAGCCTTTAAACTGCGGAAATGAATATTACTATCTTTGCAACCCCAATGCCTCTTTAGCTCAGTTGGTAGAGCAGCTCACTCGTAATGAGCAGGTCGCCGGTTCGAGTCCGGTGAGAGGCTCAAAAAAGCCGCTTTTCGCGGCTTTTTTGTTGCCGATTGACCATTGACGAGGGCGATGGACGAATACCGCATTATCACTTCCGCATCCCATC
>JAWOGX010000053.1:0-4070 GCA_046496455.1 Bacteroidales bacterium
AGCTTCTTCCCGGCCAAGCCGCTGGGCGGCTACGGGGACGGCGGTATGAAACAAAGTTGCCGAATCCCAGGTAGTGGCTGATAAAACTTTTGATCTCCTGCAGCAGGCTGTCCGAATTTTTATTGATAAATGTGGTCTTCAGCAGATATGCCCTGTTTGAATTCTCTTCGTTTGATGACTGGATGATCACCGGGAGGTCTTTGATCTCATTCCGGATCTGTTCTACCAGGTGGAATCCCCCCTCGCTGTCCAGCACACCATTTCGTTCAAATTTCACATCAGAGATGAGGCAAAGCATGAATTCGCGGTACTTTTCATACACGACCATGGCTTCTTCGTAATTCGATGCCAACAGGATTTTGGGACGGGCCCTGAGTCTGAGCACTTTGTATAGTTCATCGGTGGTGACATCATCGATATTGCGCCGTGTTTGCTCCATGACGGAAGTGTAGAGCATCGGAAGATACCTGGAATAATACTTTGCGGAATCCTCTACAACCAGAATCACCCTTACCAGCCCGATTGCAGTGTCGTTTTCCACATTCACCTTATCCTCCAGATGCTTCACCATGGCGAAGAATATCTTGGAGTCTCCGTTCCAGACAAAAAGTTTATCGACCGAATCAAGCAATTGTGGGGTATGATGAAACAGGGCGATGTCCGAATTATTATTGAGAAGCAGGAAAATCGGGATATAGGGAAACTCCTTTTTGAGCACCCGGCTTTGCTCCACAGGGATGTTTTTGTCCACCCCCATCATAATGATTACCATATCATAATGGCGTGATTTGAGCTGATCCAGGGCCTCCTCCATGGTGGTCACCCCGGTAACCCGTGGCATGGAACTCAGGTTCAGCTGGTAATACTCCCCCAGGATATGTTCGGAGAACCGTCCCTCCTCTTCGATGTTGTATGCGTCGTAGAGATTGGCTACCAGGAGGATCTCACGCACCTTGAAGGGCATAAGGTCATGAAATACATCCCTGTCGATATTCTGCTTTGTGAGGAACTTCTGCAGAAGCTGCCGGCTCACCGAAACGGTATCCTTTGGCGCGGTGACCGGTTTCCTTGCAGGCTCATCCTCCGATGACCGAAGAAGGTCTTTGGCCTTCTCCGAGTTGATAAAGCCGGTAATCAGGTTGGAAAGGTTGATCAGCAGGTGACGCTCCTCTTCCAGAAAAGGACCCTCATCGGCTTGCGGGTACTTTTTGGTATAGAATATCTCGATTTTCCCTTTGCGCCGGTCGATGCTCTGGAAATTCTGAACCTGCACCCACTCAGTCTGCAGAAAGTTGCCGGTGGTATAGACCTGTCCGTCGTAGGAAAGCCTTGCAACGGTATATTCGGGATATTGCCAGGCCCTGGGAAGAATCAGGCAAATCTGCTGCAGGGTCTCCTCCAGCGACTTCCCCTCCTTAAGAATCTGTGTCGTCTGATTGATACAGGCAAGTTCCTTCAAACGCTCCCGGGTCTCCGCAAGCAATGTGTCCACGGATGGGTTGCCGGAGTTATCACCCCCTCTTTGCGCACGCTTCAATTCTTCATTCATGGTGTGTTCAGGTTTTCTTCGGATGTGCTATTTCAGAAATTGATAAAAGTAGGAAAATTAGTCTTTGTTGCCACTTTCAAAAGTATATTTGGAATAAAAATTATTTGAGAATTTAACACCTCAGATTATTGGCGGTAATAAAAAATGTTCTTAATATTGTCGCACCTAAACTAATTTTTGTTGTTAACCTAAACTATTTTTATCATGTCACACAGTATGTATAATCAGCTGGTCGATGAGTTTATGGTGAAAGTCATAGCCAGGAACCCTGCGGAACCTGAATTTCATCAGGCAGTCAGAGAGGTTGTTGAGACGCTCATCCCTTTCATTGAAGAAAACCCGAAGTATAAACAGGCCAAGGTCCTTGAAAGGATTGTTGAGCCGGAAAGGATCATCATTTTCAGGGTGCCCTGGTTGGATGACAAAGGGGATATCCAGGTCAACCGTGGTTTCCGCATTGAAATGAACAGCGCCATCGGTCCTTACAAAGGGGGGCTTCGCTTTCACCCGACAGTGAACCTCGGCATCCTGAAGTTCCTGGCATTCGAACAGGTGTTCAAGAATTCACTCACGACGCTGCCCATGGGTGGCGGTAAGGGTGGCTCCGATTTCGATCCGAAAGGAAAATCGGACAATGAAGTCATGAAGTTCTGCCAGAGTTTTATGACGGAGCTTTTCCGCCATATTGGTCCGGATACTGACGTGCCTGCCGGCGACATCGGCGTTGGCGGCCGTGAAATCGGATACATGTTCGGCCAATACAAACGGCTCCGCAACGAGTTCACCGGTGTTCTCACCGGCAAGGGCCTCTACTGGGGCGGCTCCCTGATCCGTCCGGAAGCTACCGGTTACGGCGCAACCTACTTTGCAGAAGAGATGCTCAACACCCGCGGCGACAGCCTGAAAGGAAAAACCGTCTGCATCTCAGGTTCAGGCAACGTAGCCCAGTATGCCGTAGAAAAAGTGAATTTCTTCGGAGGCAAAGTAGTAACCTTGTCAGATTCCAACGGCTTTATCTATGATCCCGAAGGGATCAACGACGAAAAGCTTGCATGGGTGATGAACCTCAAAAACGTGAAACGCGGCCGCATCAGTGATTACACAGCCAAATGGGGCGGCGAATATCACGAAGGACAACGCCCGTGGAGCATCCCGTGTGATGTTGCCATGCCCAATGCCACCCAGAACGAGATCAACGTAGACGAAGCCAGGATGCTCATCAAAAACGGCTGTTTTGTGGTCAGCGAAGGGGCAAACATGCCCTCCACCCCCGAAGCAGTTGAGGTATACCTCGAACATAAGATCCTTTACGGCCCGGGCAAAGCTGCCAACGCAGGCGGCGTTTCCACCTCAGGCCTCGAGATGACGCAGAACTCCATGCGCCTCAGCTGGAGCCGCGAAGAAGTTGATGAAAAACTCCACACCATCATGAAGAACATTCACGCCACCTGCGTGAAGTTTGGACAGGAAGGTGACTTCATCAACTATGTCAAGGGCGCCAACATCGGTGGCTTTGTGAAAGTTGCCGAAGCCATGATGGCCCAGGGAGTTGTGTAATATTAAATCTTTCAATCATTTATCCATTGCCGGAGGCTTCAGCCTCCGGCAATTTTTTGTGCAGAATGATCTGAAAAAAAACAATGAACATGACCCCGGCCTGGGTTTCGAGCATAGACTCGACCATCAGGTTGATGACAAGGAGAGCAACAAAGAAGGTGTTGATCCAGGGAATGGGGCGTTTCAGGGAAAGCAAAGGGATAAAAATCCACATGAGCAATGCGATAAAACCGATGCTCCCGCATGTGACAGCAGTTTGAAGGAACTGGTTGTGGGCATTTTTAAAACCACCAAAAACTTCCACCAACCCCCTCTCTTTCAGTTCACTCCATGTTTTATCATGATAATCACCAGTCCCCACACCAGCAACCGGAACATTTTTCCACTGATGCAATGCAATATCCCAGGAGATGAGCCGGATCACAATGCCATCTGCCCTGCGGATTGTTGACAGATCAGGCACCACAAATCCACGCTGCTGCATCACAGCAAACCGGGCCCTGATGGTCCCGGAAAAAGGGACTGAAACTCCTGCAAGCATTATCAGAATCAACAAAACGGCAATGACAAAGGAGCGGCGTGACACCTTTCGATATATCTGCCAGGAAGCAAACAAAATAAAGAGGATAAGGGAAAGAAATCCCACTTTCGAACTCAACAAAAAAACAAATACAAGCCACCAAAGGGATAGCATGATATACACCATCGCTTTCCAGGGTTTCCTGTTTTTATCATTCAGAAACAACCAGAAAGAAGCGCCCATGGCGAAGACTACATAAAACGACAAATACCCGGGGTGATGCCAGGTTGACAGCGTTAAATAGAAGAATTCACCTGGCTTTCCGGAGATGAGGTACCTTTGTATGGCAAGCCCTGCGTAAAGAAAAGTGAATAAAAGGAGGCCGGCAGCGAAGCTCATCAGGATTCTGCTGAACAACAGTTTCGTGAACACCTTTTGATTCAT
>JAWOGX010000070.1:0-3601 GCA_046496455.1 Bacteroidales bacterium
ACCAACAGCACAACGGAAGAAATCATCCCTCCGCGAAACACCCAGGTGGCATACCAGGGAGGTGAGATGATGAGGGTAATGGCAATCCCTTCATCGTTCCAGATGCCATCATTGTTGGATCCCTTTACCCTGAACCGGTATTTTCCAGGGGGCACGTTGGTGTATTCGGCCAGCCGCTCATACGCATCAGTGCTGGCCCATCCCTTTTCAAAATTCTCAAGGAAGTATTTATACTGGTTTTTGGCTGGATTTGCGTAATCAAGGGCTGTGAAGTTGAAGGCAAAAAAATTCTCACTGTATTTCAGCCTGATGGTATCCCCATCGAACAGTTCCCTGCGGATCAGCTTGTCGAAGATGTAAAATCCTGAGATCGCTATCCGTGCCGGCTTTTCATTTCTACGGATTTCATCCGGGAAAAAAGAGTTGAACCCATTCATCCCGCCAAAGAAAATCCTTCCGTTACGGGTGCGCATCGCCGCCCCGAGGTTGAATTCATTGCTTTGTATCCCGTCTTTCAGGCCGTAGGTAATGAACGTTTCATTGCTGACATTGAACTTGGCCAGACCACGGTTGGTCGGAACCCACAGGTTTCCGTCCTGGTCGTCAATCACTTTATACACCACATTATTCGGGAGACCGTTTTTTTCAGTGTAGAAGTTGTATTTTCCGGACTGTGGGCTGAATTTCATCAGACCCCCACCAAAGGTGCCAAGCCAGAAAACTCCCTTTGCATCTTCGTATATGCTTGAAACCCTGCGCTGGTTTGCTGAGAACTTCTCCTGCATATTGGAAAAGGCGGGAATGAATTTTCTTCTCATTGGTTCATAGTAGCATAGCCCCCCACCGGTTGCAAACCACACCTTACCGTATCGGTCGATGTAAATATCAAATACGTTATTATCAGGGAGGGAGCCTGGCCGGTCTTCCTGATGGAGGAAATTGATAAAAAATTCTGTTTTCGGATCGAACAGGCTTAACCCTCTTTCGGTGGCGATCCAGAGGTTACCGTCACGGTCTTCTGCGATCTTCCAGACGAAGTTGTTGACAAGGGAGTTTTGCTGGTCCTGCGTGGCAGCATATTGTTTTCGCTGTTTTGATGTTGGGTCGTAGCGGGTTAGCCCACCGGTTGAGCCGATCCAGATGATTCCTTGCCGGTCTTTGTAAAAGGTTCTGACAAGGCCGTTGATGAGGGGCGTTGGATGTCCGGATTGGTCTTTGAGCAGGCTAAAGGTCCCCTTTTCGGGATTAAAAAGGTTGATGCCGTTTTCACTGCCAACCCACACTGTGCCGTCATCATCTTCAAAAAAACCGAATACCACATCACTGAGCAGCCCTGAAGGGTCGCCGGTTATTTGCCTGTAATGCCTGAATTTGGATGAGTTTCTGTCGTATTTGTTCAGGCCGCTGTAGGTGCCGATCCAGATGATGCCGGCATCATCCTGATAGAGTGAATATACCTGATCACTGCTGATGCTTTGCGGGTTATCTTTCAGGTTTTTCAATCTGACCAGGGAATGGAGAGCAGTATCACAGATGATAACACCATCCCGCGCTGTCCCTACCCAGAGGAGACCCTTATCATCAAACATCAGATTATAAATGAGATATTCAGGTATTGTGGGGTCAGGATTTAAAACCACATGGTTTGCCCGTTTATCCTGCAAACCGAGTTGATACAGGCCGTTTTGCGTACCAAGCCATAAGCTTTGGTCTTTGGGGTTTTGGTCGATGCAGTAAACCGGCAGCATGGCAATGGAGTCCCAACCAGTGGACCTGTTGAAATGGACGAATGATTTTGAGGGCTTGTCGAATTTTTCGAGCCCCTTGAATGTCGCTATCCAGATATCCCCCCGGTGATCGCAAAAGATATCATTGATCCAGTTGTTGATCAGACTGCTGCTTTTACTGATATCGTGCCTGTAGTTGATGAATTTCCCGGTTTTTTTCTGGTAGTGGCTGATCCCGCGGTTTGTACCGATCCAGATATCTCCCTGTTTGTCAAGGCAAAGTGACCGGATCCTGTTGTGAACCAGAGAAGACTCGTTTCTGTGGTCATGCCGGAAGATGGAGATCTGATCTTTGGCCCTGTCATAGACATTCAGACCGTCCTCGGTCCCAATCCAGATCAGCCCGTCGTGGTCCTCCAGAAGAGCCTGGATGTTCTGGCTGCTAAGGCCGTTTTCTTCATTCCAGATGGCGAAGCTGTAGCCATCGTACTTATTCAGGCCATCCCATGTTCCAAACCAGAGGAACCCAAACCTGTCCTGCATGATGCATTGCACCGTATTTTGCGACAACCCTTTTTCATACCGGATCATATCGGTGGAGAGGCGCTCAAAGGTGATATGGGGTTTGGTCTGAGCAAGGGAATGACTGGCTCCAGAGAAAAGCAACCCCACGATCAGCATGCAGGAGCATAATGCCCTGAAGTTTTGTTTATGGTTGCCGCTATTGGTCATGGATGGTCATTTTTTCAGAATCACAGAAATCACCGGAATAAAAAAGCTCTGTTTCAGTCCCTTCGCCTGTCCCTTCGCCTGTCCCTGGCTTCACTCCATTTGTACCACCAGCGTTCGTAGAATGTCTCCTGGGGTTTATCATCGCGCCAGCGTTTTGATTTCCTTTCCAGTTTCTTCATCTGTTTGCGGGTCTCCTTCGTCTGGATCTGCTTTTGTCGCTCAGCCTGCTTCTGGTACTCTTTTTCCCTGTCTGCCTTTTGCTGTTCGATTTTTTGTTTGGATGAAGCAATCCTTCGGTCTTCCTGTCGCTGCATCCGTTTCATACTGTCGCAACCGTTGGCCAATAGCAATACTGCAATGATCAATAAGGAGCTGAAAAGAGTTTTGACCTGTCTGCTTGCCGTCATCGTGAATTTTTTTACGAAAATAACAATTCATTCTTAACGTTCGGGTTAATATATTTGATGAACTGGTTTACGGGCGAAATTCACAGATTAAAGGTTATATTTGTAAGGTTTGATAAATGGGTTTACTATGAACGGAAGACGCCTGGTTGGATATTGTACAGCACTGGTTTTGTTGCTGTTGATTTCATTGCAGTTTGCCTGCGACAAAGAGGGGAAGGAGCAGGTTCCCAATGTTTATGTAAATTTTATGATAGACATAGGCACCGGTCAGTATACAGAGTTGCAGTTGATCGGCGGATGGGTATATGTGGTAGGTGGTTATCGGGGGATTATACTGCGCCGGAACAGCCTTGAGGAGATCGTAGCCCTGGACAGGACCTCGACATACAAACCCGAAACCCTTGGGAATCAGGTAGTGGTTGGAAGTGATAACCTTACTGCAGTGGATACGGCAGGTGGAATGAAATACCTGCTGATGGACGGGACCGTAATAGAAGGACCTGTGAGCACGCCATTGAAAAGGTATCGCACCACTTTTAACGGCAACACATTACATGTTTACAACTGATTTGTTTAGCGTCAGATCAGAGTCCCGGGGCAATTCTGAGGTGCTCCTTGGGATGCACTGAAAGGACGGGGATGGGCGACTGGTTGACCATTTGCTGAGCATAAGGGCCGAGCCACAGGTTCATGGCGCTGGTGGTCTGTTCAGTCATGATGGCGATGAGGTTGGCT
>JAWOGX010000078.1:0-5795 GCA_046496455.1 Bacteroidales bacterium
CGAGGACAAGGCAATCGAGGAGAACAATGCAAGTCAACGATTGCCCCATGGGCATCGAGCAATGGAGCCAATGGTGGAAGGGGACTATGCCAATGGCCTCAAGATAGGGCAATGGCGTGCCTGGTCAAAGCATGGCAACCTCATCAGCGAGATCGATGTGGTGAACGGCATCTCCAGATCGTGGTATGACAGCGGGCAGTTGCAGGAGCAGGGGGAGATAAGAAATGAGAAGAAGAACGGGGATTGGGTGAAATATTATCCTGACGGACAGGTGCAGACGCGTGGAAAATACCTTGATGGCGAGAAGACAGGCATGTGGGAGAGCTGGTATCACAATGGTATCAGGATGAGTGAGATCCATATTGAGAACGGGATGAACCGCACCTGGTATCAGGATGGAACCCTGAAAGAGGAGGGTATGGTGGAAGATGGGATCAGACAGGGGCTCTGGAAGCAATATTATGCTGATGGTACAAAGAAGGAGGAGGTATTCTGGTTTCACGGCCAAAAGGATGGGTTGAGCGTGCGGTGGCATCCAAACGGGAAGAAGAGCGAGGAGCTCCAATATGCAAAAGGGATCAGGGAAGGAGCGTGCATTTCATGGCATTCCAATGGCAACAAAGAGTTTGAAGGGTTTTATGTGAACGACCGGCTGAACGGGTTTGGCCGGTGGTGGTATACCAACGGCAACCTTGAGATGGAGGGCAAGCTGGTAGATGACCTCCAGGACAGCATATGGACCTTTTACCATGAGCAGGGTGGACGTGGCAGCAAGGGGAAGTTTGTGAAAGGGAACCAGCACGGGGAATGGAATTTCTGGTATGCAACGGGTGAGTTGTGGAAGCGTGGCAATTTTGAAGAGGGTGTTCGGGATGGGTTATGGACCACCTGGTATGAATCGGGGAAAAAGCTGCAGGAGGGTTTATACCGCGACGGGCTTCCATACGAGTACTGGATCAACTGGTTTGAAAACGGCCGTATCAAAGACGAAGGGACTTACCAGGCAGGGGAAATGCATGGAAAGTGGAGGGGCTATTACGATGACGGGACTCCTCGTTATTCGGTCACTTACAGGGTTGGTATCAGGCATGGCATGACCACCCAGTATTATATGAGCGGAAGAAAGCGTTTTGAGGGGAATTACCGCAACGGAGAACTCCATGGCAAGGCTGCGGAATGGTATGAGAGGGGTAATCTGCTTGAGAAGGGGAAATACAGGAACGGCACGAAAACCGGTACATGGGAGTTTTTTGATCAGTATGGCTCACTGTACCTGAAACAGAATTTCACCGATGGGAAACCGGACGGCAAGATGACAGAGTATTATGCCGACGGACGGAAAAAGGCGACGGGTTCATACAGGAAGACCTTACGTCATGGCACGTGGACCTATTACGACAACAAGGGCAATATTGTGTACCAGGTGGTTTACAACAACGGGGTACGTTCAAATGTCAGGGTGGATGCAGGTAAAAACTTTGACCAGAGAAGGCCCTGACAGATTGCTGGTGCCTTGATCTGCAAGAAATAATACGATGAATGATGAATATTAGATTGAGAGGGATACTGATACTGCTTTGGCTCATTCCATTGACGGTGATGGGGCAGGGTGTCTTACCGGATGCCGGTTTCCGGCCCTTTGAGCGCTCATTGGCAGGGCTGGGGGATTTACATTATGTGAAGCAGGCGGTCGGAAACCAGGTCCGCAAAGGAACCCTCACCCGCATTGCTTCTTCCCAGGCCCTGAAAGTGGTGAAGAGCGCCAGTCCGGCTTTGGGTTTTGAATATACGGACCGCGTACAGGAGTTTCTCGATTTTTACACTTCACCGCAGCAGCGGAAAGGTGTGGAGATCATGCTGGGCTTATCAGATACATACCTGAACACTTTCAGTCAGCAGCTGGACGAGCTGGGAATGCCCGCTGACCTGAAGTACCTTCCGATGGCGCTGTCATCCCTGAATACCAGGACCGTGTCTGACTGGGGTGCTACAGGGTTGTGGCTCATCATGTTCACCAACGGTAAACTGTTCAATCTCCAGGTAGATTCCTATGTTGATGAACGGCGGGACCCGGTTAAGTCCACACGTGCTGCACTGCAGTACCTTCAGGATCTGCATAAAATATACCTCGACTGGGAGCTTGCCATTGCAGCCTATACAAGCAGCCCTTCAAGCGTAAACAAGGCAATCAGAAAGGCAGGCGGTTCAAAAAAATATACCGATATCTACCCATACCTTCCTGTAGAGACACGTGACTACCTGCCTGCTTTTACAGCCTGTTTTATCCTGATGAACCAGCTCGACAAGACCGGGCTCAAACCTTATGATATTGATGTTCCCAATTATGAATTGAGAGAACCGGTGGCCAAAAGGCTACATCTGGGGCAAGTTTCAGAGTTGATTGACATTCCGCTGGCCCTTTTGCAGGATATGAATCCGGAGTATAAAAGCAGCATTATCCCGGCAGGGACACGGACCTATGAGATCAAGCTCCCCGTTGACAAAATCCCCGTGTTCCGATCTCTGGCAGACTCCATGTATCAGTTTAAAGATTCAGTATATTTTCCGGTGCGACGCAATGTGGTGGTGAGTGATATTGTGGCCGCCACCCCTGAAAACGGCACCAAAAGCAACGGCACCGCCCAGGTTGAGCAAAATACTACCCGCAACACACAGAACAGGACAAAACTGACCTATACCGTGAAAGACGGCGATAACCTGGGTTACATCTCTTCATGGTACAACGTAGGCGTCTCTGATATCCGCGGATGGAACAGTTTGAGCGGAGACGTCATCAGGGTTGGGCAAACCCTTGACATCTGGGTGCCGGAGAGCAAAGCATCGCAGTACAAGGGTATCGATGAGATGACTTTTTCCCAGAAACAGGCAACAGGATCTTCCACCACCACCACGGCACAAGCCAAAACCAATGCTAAGCCGGCAACATCAAACCAGTCCAGGACAACTTCTTCCGGATCCTATTCGTGGTATACGGTGAAAAAGGGGGACAACCCTTCCACCATTGCAGCGAAATACCCCGGAGTTTCGGCGAATGATATCATGACGCTGAACAAAATTTCAGATCCCCGCACCCTGAAGGAGGGGCAGAAACTTAAAATCCCCAGGAAGTAGCCTATGAAACCGGTGCGCGTTACTTTTTTCGTTTTCATGGCCATTGCCTGCCTTGGTGTGATTTCATTCTTTTTTCCGGCTGATGGTGTTAAAATAGGCAGTTTTACAATCCATTTCCCTACGTTAACCGAGATTTTCAGTCCGGAATCTGTTGAATATGCAGATATTACTGCCCTGCAGCAGGCTGCAGATACTGTTGTGGCACCCACAGAACCCGTGGAGTTACCCGACACGCTGGAAGGGGGTTTTCCGATCAGGCTTATTGAGATCGCTGATCTCAAGACACGCCACCTGGAATTCCCCGACGGGCGCAGGAGTGTGTTGTATCCTTTTTTCAGGAAGCTTGATTCCCTTGGGGTTGCCAGGAAACAGGTGCGAATCCTCCATTACGGTGATTCCCAGATTGAGGGTGACCGGATCACGCACCTCCTGCGGCGGAAGTTCCAGTCGCAGTTTGGTGGTTCAGGTCCGGGTATCGTTCCCGTTGTGGAGCTTTACAATTCACGTGCAGTGAACCGCTCCCTGGAGGGAAACTGGCAGCGCTACACCCTCTTTGGGCAGGGGAGTAAGGTGCCCCATTCGAAGTACGGCGCCATGGCCAGTTTTTCAAGGTTTCGCCCGTTGGCGCAGGATTCCCTGATCAACGATTCAATCCTGTACAGTGCCGGCGTCACATTCACAGGCACCGGTTACCCCTTCAGCCAGTGCAAGGTGTTTGCCGGCAATGCCCGGTCTCCGGTGGCTGTGGATATCTCCAGCAATGGCTCACTGGTGAAAAGCGATACTATCCGGGGGAACCTGCAGATCATCACTGCCGGAACCGGTGGCAGCGATGTAACCATCACCTTTTCCGGATACGACAGCCCCGATGTGTATGGCGTTGACCTCTCAGGCGGGTCAGGAGTGATGGTGGACAACCTCCCGATGCGCGGAAGTTCAGGCACGGTGTTCACCAGAATCAACGCCTCGCAGCTTCAGCAAATGTACAGCGCCCTCAATGTGGAACTGTTTATCCTGCAGTTTGGCGGCAATGTGATGCCCTACATCAAGAATGAACAGGAGTGCGCCAATTACGGCAACTGGTTTTACAGCCAGATCATGTTGCTGAAGCGGGTACGCCCTTCGGCAAGCGTCATTGTCATCGGCCCGTCGGATATGTCGATCAAGGAAAAGGAGCACTATCTCACTTATCCGCTGCTTGAGAGTGTGCGTGATGCCCTGAAGGAGGCTACCTTCAAGGCAGGGGGAGCCTACTGGGATATGTATGAAGCGATGGGGGGCAAAAATTCGATGCCGTCGTGGGTTGCCGCAGACCCCCCCCTTGCAGCCGCCGATTATACACATTTCTCCCCGAGGGGTGCCCGCCTTATCGGGGATATGTTCTACAACGCGCTGATCTGGGAGTACCAGTTATACAGAAAAGCACCGAAACATCAGAAGGAGAAGAGTGAGTGAGACGGTTCATCAGCCTGGCCATAGTATTGTTGTTGTTTTGTGGGGCTGTCTTTTCCCAGCCGGCTCCCGAATTGCCCCATATTGACCCGCTGGCCGTGGACCAGTACAGTTTTGTGAACTATGATACCAATTATATTGTCGGTCCTGGCAATATTGCCCTCCTCAGCCACTTTTTCTCCAGGCTCGATACCCTGATGTTCCGCGGAACCGGCCAGGTCAACATCGTTCACATTGGAGGATCCCACATCCAGACCGATGTATACACCCACCGTATGCGTACCAGCCTCCAGAATTTCCAGCCGGGCCTCAACGGAGGGCGCGGCCTCATCTTCCCTGTGGCAATGGCCGGAACCAACAACCCCAGGAACTTTACTGTCTCCTCTTCCGGAAACTGGCAGTCGTGCAGGAATACCCAGCGAAAGCGTACCTGCAACCTCGGTTTGACGGGAATGATGGTCGCTACTTCTGACACTTTCGCTACCATCTCCATCTCCGGCCGAAACGCCGGGGATCAGTATCCTGCCTCCGTAATCAGGGTTCTGTATCACGATCCCGCCATGCTTTACCGCGTAAACCTTGCTACCGATGACCCTTACCTCATCAACAGTATTGATGACTATCGCGACCTCGGATATGTTGAAATCAGGCTTAATAAAACGGTGGAAGATTTCACCCTTGAGTTTTCCCGTGATGCTGCCGGGGAGCCCGCATTGCTTGAACTCTTCGGAATCGAAATGCTCACCGATGACCCGGGGATCATCTACCATTCCGTGGGTGTCAACGGGGCCAGCATCCCATCGTTCCTCCGGTGCAACCTCCTGCAGGAGCATCTCAGCCTGGTGAACCCTGACCTGGTCATCCTGTCTCTCGGAACCAACGATGCTTTCTCCAAAAACTTTGTAATGAAACTTATGAAGACAAGGGCTGGATCAACTGGGGTGACTGGCTTGGGACAGGAGCTATTGCATCTCAGCTTCGAGAATACCGCCCCTTTGATGAGGCGCGAGATTACGTTCGTAACCTCAAGCTCAATGGCCGATCTGAGTGGCAGATGTTCTGCAAGGGCCAGCTTTCTGAAAAGGGAACACTGCCATATTTACTACCATTACATCCATTTAAAACTCCTTTTGTTCTTGTGCTTTATAAATTAGACCCAATATAACTAAATTTATATTCAAGCCCTGCATAATTTGAATAAAGATAAAAAG
>JAWOGX010000100.1:0-5302 GCA_046496455.1 Bacteroidales bacterium
AATGCTCAATCATCCCATCCGGTTACTGCACCCGGGGTTACTGTTTGTTCGACCCCTTGGGGTCGGGTGGTGGCAGGGGCGCTCGGTTCCCCCGGGTCCATTAACCAATAAATATAAATCAATCTGTTGTATACTTGTTTTTTTTGTATTTTTGGAGATCACAAACCGTAACCCTAAACACCATGATCAGATTCCTGAAAGTCCTGGGGGTGGTACTCCTTATCCTCATCCTCATCCCACTTATTGCCGGACTATTCCTTCCCAAGGAGTATTCCCTCACCCGCTCGGCGGAGATCAACCTGCCGAAGGATACGGTATTTGACTATGTTGTTCTGCTGCGCAACCAGGAACAATATGGGGTCTGGAATAAAATTGACCCCGGTATGAATCAGGCGTATCGCGGCACCGATGGCACCGTGGGTTTTGTTTCAGCATGGGACAGCGACCATAAGGAAGCAGGGAAAGGGGAGCAGGAGATCGTCGCCATCATCCCCGGTGAACGGGTGGACCATGAAATCCGGTTTCAGAAACCCTTCCGCACCGTGGCCCAGGCCTGGATCACCACCGAAGAGGCAAATCAAGGCAAAACCCTCGTAACCTGGGGTATGTCAGGGAAAATGAATTACCCCATCAACGCCATGGGACTCTTCATGAACATGGAGAAAGCCATCGGAAAAGATTATGATCAGGGACTGTCAGAACTGAAAAGAATTCTAGAAGAGTCCAAATAATAATCAGCACATCAACACATCAGCTTGGTTTCCATTCCGGAAGCAGAAACCGTTCCGGGTGCTTTCCGACTTTATCCCTGTAGAAATCGGGGATGGCAGCGCAGTCTTTCTCAAAGTCGCCGGTGGGTTCAATGGTGAAGACGATGCCATAGGTCCTGGAACCGTAGTCGAGATACCCAACGGCAATGGGTACCTTTGCTGACATAGCGATGCGGTAAAATCCTTTTTTCCAGTGTGTTGTGGGCGAACGGGTCCCTTCCGGGGTGATCACCACGGTGAGGCGACCACCACGGTGGCGCTCAAGGGTCTCCACCACCTGGTGGATCATCATGTTGCCGCGCCTCCGGTCAACCGGAATGCCGCCCAGCCACTTCAGCAGCGGTCCCAGCGGAAACCAGAATATCTCTTTCTTGATCATGAATTTCACGCGCAATCCCATCCCCGCCAGGATCAGCTTCCCCCATACAAAATCCCACATGCTGGTGTGGGGGGCGATCACCAGCACAAACCGGTCAATGCCGGCAGGCGGCGGATGGGTCATTTCCCAGCCGTTCTTGTGTAAAATCCATCGGAACAATCCAGGGAGCATGGCGATGAGATGAATTGAATTGTCGTGCACGGTTTCCGTCTGTGGCAAACTTACACAAAAAGTTACATCTCAATTACTTTTTGTAGATTTGCACCCTTTGATTTCTGTAGCGACGGTCATCATTCGTCAACAGTTTCAATATCAATAATAAACATCATTTTACACACAATGCGTATGAAGATCAAACATTTGTTGCTGATGCTCCTCCTGTTGCAGGGAGCATCCGGGCTTTTTGCCCAGGGTACGTACGACCCGAAATCCACCTACCCGGTCGATCAGGAGGTGCTCATCGGGCAGTTGCCCAATGGGCTCAAATATTACATCAGGCACAACGCTGAACCGAAAGACCGCGGGCAATTCTGGCTCGTCGTGAATGTAGGTTCCATCCTGGAAGACCCGGATCAGAACGGACTGGCTCACTTCCTGGAGCATATGTGCTTCAACGGAACCAAAAATTTCGAGAAAGATCAGATCATCCGCTACCTGCAGAGTATCGGGATGAAATTCGGGCCGGAGATCAACGCCTTCACCAGCCATGACGTGACGAACTACATGCTTCAGAACGTTCCGCTGGAAAAACCCGCAAATATTGACACTGCGCTGCTGATCCTCTACGATTGGGCATGGCAGGTCTCCCTCGAAGAAGAAGAGATCGACAAGGAGCGTGGGGTCATCCAGGAAGAATGGCGTACCGGATTGTCAAGTTCGCGCCGGATCCGCAACGCCTATTTCCGGACCCTGTTCGAAGGCTCAAAATATGCCACCCATGATGTGATTAGTGACATGAACGTGGTGATGAACTTTGAATACGATGCGATCAGAAGGTTTTACCGTGACTGGTATCGTCCCGATTTACAGGCTATTGTGGCTGTAGGTGATTTTGATGTCAATGAGATGCAGAAGAAGATCGTTGAACTCTTCTCCACAATGCCGGTGATTGAAAACCCCCGCACCAGGGTCATTGAGAGGATTCCGGACCATGATGAAACCAAGGTGTCCATCGTGACTGACAAGGAGGCAAGGATGGTACAACTGATGCTTTTCTACAAGCACCCTGCGATTACTGAAAAAGGTACCCTTTCCTATTCACGGAACTCCCTGAAGCAGGAACTTTACAACTCCATGCTGAACGCCCGCCTCAATGAGCTGATCCAGCAGGCCAACCCACCTTTTGTGGCTGCCATGAGCGCTTACCGGGGTTATGTGAAATCTTCGGATATGTACATGACGATGGCTTTCCTCAACAATCCCGATCCTTCAGGGGCAGTGAAAGCACTGGTGACTGAGAACCTCAGGGTGCTCAGACACGGTTTCACCCAGAGCGAACTCGACAGGGCCAAGTCGGAATACCTGGCCGCGCTTGAAAAGAGTTACAACGAACGGAACCACAGGAAATCGGAAGAATTTGCATGGGAATACTACGGTAATTTTCTCAACGATGACCCAATTCCGGGCATTGACTTCGAATACGGCATGACCAAAGGTTTTATGCCGGGCATCACCCTTGAAGAGGTGAATGCGCTGGCTCATAACTGGATCACGGAGAAGAACCGCGTGGTGGTGCTGACTGCTCCGGAATCCTATGCCAGCAGTCTCCCGGGTGAGGAGCAGCTCCTGGCCTGGATTGCTGATGCGGAAGATGACGAAATAGCGCCATACGAGGATGCCGTGAGTGCAAAACCCTTGCATAACCTCGATCTGAAGCCGGGCAAAGTGAAGAAGGCCCGTCTGGAAGAGAATGGCGACTACCTTGAGTGGACCTTGTCGAATGGTGCCAGGGTGGTGGTGAAACCCACCAAATTCAAGGAAGATGAGATCCTGTTTTCTGCCTACAGCAAAGGGGGTACCTCCCTGTATGACAACAAGGATCTGGTGACTGTGCAGCAGACCAGCACCGTGATAGACATGAGCGGAATCGGTGAATTCAACAACATTGAGCTTGGTAAATTGCTGGCCGACAAAGTGATTCGTATTTCACCTTATATCGGCGGCCTCGACGAAGGGTTCAACGGAAGCACCACACCGCGTGACCTCGGCACCATGCTCGAGCTTGTAAATCTCTATTTCATGGCGCCCCGTGCCGATGAGCAGGCTTTCCAGTCATACATGAACCGCCAGAAAGCGATGCTGATGAACAAAGCCAACGATCCATCATCCGCCTTCTCCGATACCCTCACCAATACCCTCTACAATTACAACCCCAGAACCAGGCCGATGGATGTGAACGTACTCAGCGAGGCTGACTTCACCAGGATGGCAAAATTTTTCTCTGAGCGTTTCTCCAATGCCGGTGACTGGACTTTCTATTTCGTCGGCAATGTTGATCCTGATGTCCTGAAGCCCATGGTGGAGAAATACATTGGCAGCATTCCATCCACGAAGAAGCGTGAAAACTGGGTTGACCGCAAAACCTATACGGCCGAAGGGGTTATCAAGAAGCGCGTCTATACACCGATGCAGGTGCCCAAAGCTACCGTGGTGGTGATGCAGGGTGGCAAATTTGATTATTCTGCCAAAGACCGCATGCTCCTCTCTTTCATCAGCGATATTCTCGATGTGAAGTATATCCAGACTGTACGCGAACAGGAGGGTGGCACCTATGGTGTTTCTGTGCAGACCAATGTTACCCAGTACCCTGTTCCGACCTATCGCCTGATGGCCTACTTCACCTGTGCACCTGAACGTGCCGACGAACTCACTGCCATCATCTATCAGCAGGTGGAAGTGCTGAAAAACGAGGGCCCCACACAGCAGGAGATTGACAATGTGATTGAGAACAAGCTGAAGGAGCGTGCTGAACAGGTGAAAGAGAACCGTTTCTGGCTCCGTGGCATCAAAGGTGTTTATGAGCAGGGGCAGAATTCACTTGACACGGAAGCTTACACACGCCTTGTGAAGAGCATCACGGCAAAGGATGTTCAGGAAGCCACCAAACGCTTTTACGACGGGAAAAATATTATCGAAATTATCCAGTTGCCGAAGGAGTAAGGTTTTCCCTACTCCTCGTACTCGAGGCCGAGTTTTTTCACAAAGTCATCCACATCCGGATGTTGGGAGGTGATCTTCTGATACCTCTCATTCGGATTGAGGATGACTTTTTCCCTGGAGGTATTTTCTTCGATGACGGGTTCTATGGAGAAGAAGCTTTCCGACAGATGCTCCCGAAGATATTTTTTCAACGCCCTTATGTGATCGGGTTCAGCAATGACCTTGTTGGGGAAATCAATCCTGATGACATTGTCGGGGCCCACTGTTACCGGTTTGAACCCCAATGCCGAGGAAAATGCCGGAAATTCTTTTGAAATTTTCGCGGCATAAGCATCTATATGTTCCTGCACCTCCACAGCTTCAACGGGGATGATCTCCCGGTCGGGGCGCTTCATCTCTGCTTCATCGCCGTTTTCAACAAATTCTGACTTCTCATTATCAACAAGATCCTTCAACGAAGGACGACGTCGTGAGCTGGAAGATGGCTGTTCGGTCCCTGAGCCTGCCGAAGGGCTGTCTCCGGAGCCTGCCGAAGAGCTGTCTCCTGAGCCTGCCGAAGGGCTGATTGTTGATTGCTGTCCGGTCCCTGAGTCTGTTGAAGGGCTGATTGCAGATTGCAGATTGCTGATTGGAGATTGCAGATTATCAGAAGTTTGAACTCCATCCGCTTTTTCAACTCCCTCCCCTTTTAGGGGAGGGTTGGGGAGGGGTGTTTCAGGTCCGTGGAGGGGTGCTTCAGGCTTTTTTTTTTCTTCGGATGCACGTACCATCTCATTGAGCTGGAGGAGCATGAGTTCGAGGTGGAGGCGTTTGTTGGTGGCGAAGCGGTAGCTCTGGTCGGTTTTGGCGATGAGGTCAAGGGCCTGCACCATCCACAGTTTGCTGAAGAGCCCGGATTGATGGTGGTAACGGTTTTTCACGCTTTCACTGGCTTCCAGGAGTTTGGCGATGGAGGGATCGGTGCAGAGGAGCAGGTTGCGGATGTGCTCCCCAA
>JAWOGX010000129.1:0-12777 GCA_046496455.1 Bacteroidales bacterium
AATATTGAAAACTGGAAAAAAATGGAAATTTCATTTCCATTTTTGGAATTTTTCCATCTTTTACTATTTTTAGCCAAAATTTACAAACCATCACCAAAAACAACACAATGGAGCACAAGGTTACACGTTTGTTCGATATTGTCGCACGATCCAAAGCGCGCTATGGGTTCAAGGATGACATCCTGGCTGGCAAAGAGGAGGGCCAATGGAAAAAATACACTTCTTCCGACTACGCTGACATTGTGGAAAAGATCAGTTATGGACTGATCCGGTTGGGGGTTAAGCCAGGAGACAAGATAGCTACGATTCTCAACAACCGGCCTGAATGGAACTTTCTCGACATGGCCATTATGCAGGCCGGAGCGATTCATGTGCCGATCTATCCGACCATCAGCCAGGAGGACTACAAATACATCCTGAATCATGCGAAAGTGATCTATGTCTTTTTAGCAGGGGCAGAACTTTACCACAAAATTGAAGGTATTGAGGGTGACTTGCCCAACCTGAAGGAAATCTTCACGATCAGGGACTGGAAAGAATTCAGGCATTTGGGTGAAGTGATTGAGCTTGGGCGCAACCACCCGGCCCCTGAGGAACTCCGATTGAGGATGGATGCCGTGGTGCCAGAAGACCTTGCCACACTCATCTATACTTCAGGAACCACCGGTAAGCCGAAAGGAGTGATGCTCTCGCACAACAATATCATAAACAATTTCCTTAATTGTGAGCATATTCCTCCAATTCGGGAACAGGGAGTTGCTGTCAGCTATTTACCATTGTGCCATATTTACGAAAGGATGTTGAATTACCTTTATCAATATGTAGGCATCTCCGTCTATTACGCAGAAAGCAATGCCACTATAGCAGATAATATCAGAGAGGTCCGGCCACATCTTCTTTCAACTGTTCCAAGACTGCTTGAGAAGGTATATGATAAAATCATTGCCAAAGGGAGGACTTTAAGGGGGATCAAGAAGCAGATATTTTTCTGGTCTGTAAACATTGGGCTACGTTATGAACTGTATGGCAAAAACGCTCTTTTATACTCCCTGCAGCATAAGATTGCCGACAAGCTGGTTTTTTCGAAATGGCGCGAAGCTCTTGGCGGAAGGATGATGGTATTGATCTCGGGCGGAGCAGCACTTCAGCCGAGGCTGGCCCGGACATTCTGGGCTGCCGGGATGCCGGTGCTTGAAGGGTACGGACTCACCGAGTCATCGCCCGTAATAGCCGTGAATACTCTTGAGCCGGAAGGATGTATGATTGGCACCGTTGGCCTTCCCCTGAAAGATGTTGAAGTGAAGATTGCCGGTGATGGGGAGATCCTTTGCAAAGGCCCGAATGTCATGATGGGATATTATCAGGAACCTGAGCTGACCAAAGATGCCATAGATGAAGAGGGTTGGCTCCATACAGGCGACAACGGGGCGATCATCAACGGTAAATTCTTAAAGATCACCGGAAGAAAAAAAGAGCTCTTTAAAACATCTTTCGGGAAATATATTGCTCCGGGTATTATTGAAGACAAACTCAAAGAATCGCCTTTCATTGACAATGCTTTGGTAGTGGGTGAGAATCGGAAATTTGCTGCTGCCCTGATCGTTCCTGACTTCGCACATCTGAAGTCGTGGTGTCAGATCAAGGAGATTCCCTACACCACAAATGAAGAGATGGTCAAGCTTCCTGTAATTCGTCAACGCATCATGCGGGAGGTCAACATCACGAACAAAAAAATGGGGAACACAGAGCAGATCAAGAAGATTGAACTGATAGGGGAAGAGTGGTCACAACCCACCGGTGAACTTACCCCCAAAATGAGCATCAAGAGGGATGTGATCGGCAAAAAATACCATAACCTGATTCAATCGATGTTTGAATAACCATGATATGAAATGTGTCAAACGGATCATTGATCTTTTACCGCACCTCCGGCAGCTAGCCCCTGGCAAGAAGGATCTCTTTGCCCACCAGGTAAAAGGGCGATGGGTGAAGTATTCGGTTGACGATTATCTGCGCACTTCAGGCGCTCTCAGCCAGGTGTTCCGTTCGCTTGGTTATCAGCCGGGCGACAGGGTACTTACGATCATCAGCAACCGTCCCGACTGGAACTTCATCGATATGGGCATTATGATGGCCGGCCTGATTCATGTTCCTGTATATCCCACATTAAGCATCAGCACCATCGGTCAGATCATCAGGGATTGCGCTCCGGCAATGCTGATTGTTGAGGATCCCGGACTTGCAACAGATATTCAGCAATTCCTGGAACAGGAAAACCTTTCAGCCTCGCTCTATGCCATGCATGCCGCTACAGGTTTGAGGCATTACAATGAATTGCTTGAAACCGGACTGAAACACTATGACTGCACCATTGATGAAGATGACAGCCTGATCACCCCTGAAACTACGGCAACCATCATCTACACCTCAGGGACAACGGGAGCCCCCAAAGGGGTTATGTTGTCACACAGCAACATCGTTTCGAATTTTCTTGCCATTGCACCCATTTCGGGATTCGGCGCCAAACACAGGGCGATGAGTTTTTTACCTTTATGCCATATCTACGAACGCACACTGAATTACATGTACCAGTTTCTGGGAATGTCAATCTATTATGCTGCACCGATTGAACGGGCCGGGGAACTGTTGCGGCAGATCCGGCCAGATGTTTTCTGCACTGTCCCCAGGTTCCTTGAAAAAGCCTGGAATCGCTTCCTGGAAGCGGGTGATCGCAAAAGATGGCCTTCGCAGGCCATTTTCCTCGAGGCGGTAAAGCTAGCTTCCAACTATGAAATCAACGGACACAACAACCTCTGGTACAGGTTCCGGCTGTCATTATTCCGTCTGTTGGTATTCAGGAAATGGAAGTCCAGGATGGGCAAGAATATCAGCATCATCGTATCCGGGAGCGCCCCCCTGCAACCCAGGCTGGCCCGTGGCTTCTGGGCTGCCGGCATCAGGGTACTGGAGGGATACGGCCTTACTGAAACCTCGCCGGTAATCGCTGTAAACCGGACCGGCAGGAGGGACCATAAAATCGGCACGGTAGGACCCTTGCTCGAAGGAGTACAGGTAAGAATTTCAGAGGAGGGGGAAATCATCTGCAAAGGACCCAATGTGATGCAGGGATATTGGAACAATGCTGCGCTTACTGCAGAAGTTCTTGACCAGGAAGGATGGTTTCATACGGGTGATATTGGGAGTTGGGATGACGACAAATTCCTGAGAATCATCGACAGAAAAAAGGAACTCATCAAAACCTCGGGAGGGAAATATATATCCCCCCAACAAATTGAATCTCTGTTCTGTGAATCACCCTTTTTTGACCAGATGATGGTGATCGGTGAAGGGAGGAGGTTTCCGGCAGCCATAATCTCTCCTGATTTCAGTCACCTGATGGCCTGGTGCCAGGCAAACAACATACAAGTAACTACTCCTGGTGAGATCCTCTCAAGAAAAGATGTTGTCAGGATCCTTTACAGGGAAACCGAAAAAGCCAATGCCCGCCTTGGTCGCTTCGAGATGATCAAACGGTTTCTGTTTGTCACTGAAAGCTGGGACGCAAGTACTGGTGAACTCTCCCCTACCCTGAAATTACGGCGGAAGATGCTTTACGAGCGCTACCGCGATGCTATTGAAGAACTTTATGAGGATTTTGAATAATTGCCCAAAATCCTTTTGCCCTTTCCTGCAGAATTCCTATCTTTGATTCATTATCAAACGCTGTTATCCATTAAAGAATAAGATTATGATATCGAATCCGGAAAGATTATGGTCTGCGACAGGGAACCGCATGAAGCGTTCCGCTATCAGGGAAGTATTAAAACTCACACAGCGGGGTGACATCATCTCGTTTGCAGGTGGATTGCCTGCCCCGGACTCGTTCCCGACACATGAAATTGCCGATATCGCCAAAGAGGTCCTTGAAACTGATGGCGCAGCAGCGCTTCAGTATGGCACCACAGAAGGTGACATCCGGTTGCGAAAAGTGCTTGTTGACAGATACAACAGCAATGAAGGACTGGGCATTACAACAGACAACCTTGTTATCTGCACCGCATCACAACAGGGACTTGACCTTGTAGGCAAAATTATGCTGGACCCCGGCGACAAGGTGATCTGCGGGCTCCCTTCCTACCTGGGTGGTATCTCTGCTTTTAAATCCTATGGTGCCGATCTGATTGGCATTACACTGGACGACAAAGGATTAAGAGCAGACCTGCTTGATGCAAAACTGAAAGAGCTTCAGCAAAGGGGTGAAAAACCCAAATTTATTTACGTTATCCCTGATTTTCAGAATCCGGCCGGTATTACCATGCCCAAATCACGCCGGATGGAGATCCTCGAACTGGCCCATAAATATGATGTACTGATCGTGGAAGACAGCCCCTACCGTGAAGTACGCTTTGAAGGGGAATCGCAACCCATGTTCTATAACCTTGATAATACAGGCCAGGTAGTTACACTGGGCACATTGTCGAAAATCTTCGTCCCCGGATTCCGAATCGGGTGGATGATCGGCCATGAAGTGATCGTGGACAAGTTTGTCATGGCAAAGCAGTCGGCAGACCTCTGTACATCATCTTTTGTGCAGAAGATCACAGCACTCTATTATGAAAAAGGTTATTTTGACAAAAATCTGGTGTACATCATCGACAGCTATCGCAAAAAACGTGATCTGATGCTGAAAAGCTTTGAGGAATATATGCCCGAAGAGGTCTCCTGGACCACTCCCGAAGGTGGGTTATTCCTGTTTATGTACCTGCCGGAAACAATGGACGCAGCAGAACTGCTCCTCGATGCCATTGACGAAAAAGTCGCCTATGTGCAGGGGGATGTTTTCCACTGCGACGGGAGTGGAAAGAACACCCTCCGGATCAACTTCTCCTATGCATCGGAGGAGATGAACGTAGAGGGTGTGAAGCGCCTGGCCAACGTGATCAGAAAGAAGCTGTAATCAATTTACCAGCATCCTTTTAACAATCTTCCTTCCCCGGAATTCGATGCCATAAAGGTAGAAACCCGGATGCAGATCATCCTTGCGCAATTCAATCAGATGGTCACCAGCCGGGTAGTCTGCATCGTGGCTGAGTATCGTCCTTCCGAGAAGATCAACCACGAAGAACCGGACTGCACCGGCATCAGGGATATGAAACCCAATGGTCGTGTTGCCATTACTCGGATTGGGGATGTTCTGCTGAAGTGACATAATGCCCTTTCCAGGTTCATCCAACGACGAATAGCAGTTGGTGAGTGTCTTCGAGATGTTATTATTGGTGATATCAACATCGTTGGCAAGAATGGATGTAAACTGGGCATTCACAGAACCCGGCGGTACAACGAAGGCAGCATTGAACGTAAACACTATGCTGTCATCGGGGGCAATGTTTCCACTCCATTGATAAGAGTCTTGTTCAGTCTGATTGATGAAATATTTGATTGTGAATGATGTAATCGGCTGATAACCTGCATTATGAAGCACCACCCTGGCAGAGTCGCATACCACCGGCCATGTATCTGAAGGGTATATGATCCGTTTGGCTCTCAGATCCTGCGCGCCAGGTTCAACCTGAAGTAAAATAGTCGTTGTATCGTTGAATTGGTAAGGATCACCCGGAATCGATGTAAAAGCCTTTAAGGTGTATGGGCTGATTAGTCCGGTATAGGGTGTATTGAACGTGTGCACCACTTCAGCATTCGGGGCAAGGGTACCTGTCCAGTCCTGCTGAATGGGCAAGGTATGACCCACCTGATAAAACACCGGAATTGTGGTAAGCGGGTCGGTACCATAGTTTTTGAGCCGCACCTGGACAGTTATTGGAGCCCCTTTCTCGGTACTTGAGGATGGAGAAACGATGGCGGAAACTCCGCCATCTATGGGCACCTGCGGCACCCCGATGGCAAAATTGTCAATGGCCCAACCATCATAGGAATTAATACTGCTGTTGGAGAAAAAGCGGAACCGAAACCTTACGGGTGTAGGATGGTTATCGAGGAACGAAAGATTATAGGTACTCGGTGCGTAGGCACCACTACTGCCAGAGAAGCAGTTTGACCCGTTAATATTATGGGTATACCAGTTCGTTCCGTTGGGATCCATCTGGTAACCCAGGTTAATCCATGTTTGTCCGTTATTGAGTGAATATTGCACCTGGGCTCCATCAAGGTTGGCCTGCATATCAAGCCAGTGATAGAACCTGATCACTGCTCCCGATACATTGGAGAAATCAAAAAATGGGGAAACGAGATACTCTTCCGCATTGTTCGGATAGAAGCCGGACAGGTTAGTCACCCAGGCCTTCGAACCGCTGTACGCGTAATTGATGGCCAGGCCGGCAGGAGCACCCAATTGCCAGCTGTTGTTGGCCCCTTCACTAACCCAATAAGTCATCCCCTCCATATCATCAGCCCACGGAACCGTAAGAAGCGGAATGCCAAGAAAGGTAATGGAACTGGTATCGTTGATCGGGTATATATCGCCTGAAAGGTTACTAAACGCTTTGATCACAAATGATCCCGGAAGAACGGTGGCGAATGTGCTGAAGGTGTAGCTGGTATTTGACCCAGGATTGAGCTGCCCTGTCCAGGTTTCAAATACAGGGGGTTGGTTGCCGACCCTGTACCCCACCTGACATGAAGTGATTGCAGCGAGGCCAAAGTTTTCGAGTTTCACTTCCACCGGAATCTGGGTACCGGCAGCAGCATTGGTTACATTGGGTTGAATGATTGCCGAAACTCCGGCATCGTGCTGAGCCTGGACGAAGAGCATGACATTGTCCACATAGGCATTATCTCCGGGTGTTCCTGCATACTGATAAGGATTCTTGCAGGAAGCCTGCATAGTGATGGTAAAGGTGGTGCCTGACCAGGGGCTCAGATCAAACACATGAGTAACCCAGGGATCCGCATCCTGTGACGCAGGTTGAAAAATGGAATCACCAACAAGATTGGCAATGACCTGGTTGTTGACCTTTACCCTGAACCAACTGAAAGCGGGGCCTGAGGAGTGAGTCTGCCGTAGATCGAACCTGAGCTGCATCCCTGCTACCCCTGCGGCAATGATATTGCAGCTGACAGCACCGGCAACATGGCTTGCGTTGGTGGTCCACGCCTGCTGGTAGGTCGTGGCATTGGCACCCGATCCTTCGCCGATCCATCCGAGGGGGTTGCCCCCCTGGAAATGGAGTCCGTACTGGCTGCTGTTGGCTGCCCCTGCAGTTACCGAGAGCCCTGAGTATTGTCCAGGCTGCATCCTTAGCATAGTGTTATAGCCCGTTTCAAAATTCTCAAGCGCAGGAAAGCTTGATATGCTGGTCACGCCACCGATACTTGCAGGAGCGAGCGTATTGTTAGACATGTCACCGTCACCGGGCATAGTCGCTGTTGCCGTAAAGGTGTAAACCCCCGCCTGGGACATATTGTAGCTGTTTGTGATAATCACATTGGCCTCGGCATTCGGGGGCAAAATTCCGGAATTCACCGTGACCGGGTTGAATATCTGCGGATTGATCCCGGTAGAAGCAGCATTGACGGAGCAAGGGTTCTGTGAAAAATGGATCGTATCGGCACCATTATTTCTGACCCTGATGGAAACCTGCATTGAGGCATTGTTGCAAGCAGCTCCTGTTGGAGCTGCCAGCCCAATCGGTGAGATATCCAGCAAGGGTTTCACGAAGACCATTTTACATACGGTATCGTTGGCTGGTTCAAAGTCGGTTGCAAGCTGAGTAAAAGCGCAGAAGAACTGCTGTCCGGGCATCAGTGAAACAGATGCAAAAGACACGGTGTCGAAAGAGTTGGGATACAGAATGCCATTGTAAGTAGTTGCGATGACATTCCCCCCGTTGATGCGATAACCAACCGGGAATGTGGTAAGGGTATCTGTACCATAATTTCTGACCAGCACCTTAACCGGTACTGACTGACCCTGGATATGCTGAGTCATCGGACTGAGAATCTGCACCGCTGCAATGTCATAAGCAGGTTTTCCGTAAAGGTTTAAACAAAGGGTGTCATTGCCGGGATTATTGTCACCTGCAGCACTGACCCAACCGCAAAGGGTGTAATATCCGGCGGGAATAACCGCAGCGGGAAGCGTGACCCAGGCAACCGCACCTGGCAGCAGGTTACCATTCCATGCGACGCTTTGCACCGGACCCTGATTCAAACGGTAGTACACGGACAGGGTTGTCAAAGGGCCGGAGCCCAGGTTCTTCAATTTTACCACAACAGGTTGCAGACTCCCCTCCGGGGCATTCTGCTGTGGCGACTGAAAGCCGCTTACGGCCGCGTCAACCGGATCGGGTATGAGGATGGAAAGGTCGTCAAGGCATACGCCCTCCATATTCCCGGTACTGTTCGACCGGAAGACAAACCGGAACCTCAGTCCGGCAAAACCACTGAATTGCGTGAGGTAGTAGGTCGCCTTGACCCAACCTCCGGAACTCCCGGACCATCCCGGACCATTGGAAGCAGCCAGGTTTATGGTATTGTACCAGTTCACCCCGCTGGTATCCTGGGCATGGCCAAGGATTTGCCATGAAGCACCGTTATCGGCGCTATACTCCACATGAAAACCATCATAACCCAGTTCAGTGTTGTAGTTCATCCAGAAACTCAGGATCGGGTTAACCGCCTGACTAAAATCGATCAGCTGGCTGGTAAGGATCGCTTCTGCATTGATATAATAGGCCGACATCAGATTCGTGCACCAGGAGTTTGGGGCTGAATGGGGATTATTAAGCAAGCCATAATTAGGGGTTCCAAGTTCCCAGTTGGTAAATGCCCCCGCATTCGGAGTGAATTGGGTCACCCCGTCGAAATTGTCAGTGAAGGGCAATGCCTGGAGATTTGTTCCAAGAATATTGAGGGTAAAAGTATCGTTCAGGGTCACTGCATCATTGCTCAAGCTTGTCCATGCTTTGAGCGTTGAGAATCCCGGAGGGATCAGTACCGCAGGAAATGATGCAGTGTCAGTCTGCCCTGTAAGCAGCGTTCCGGTCCAGTTTTGAGATACGACAGCCTGGTTATTGAGGCGGTAATTGACAGGGATCAAAGCAAGTGGATCGGTGCCGTAATTTTTCACTTCAACTTTCACCGGCAATGATGAGCCTGCCTGGGCATACTGCATTGGTTGCAGCACGCCGGAGACGCCTGCATCATATTGGGGCAGGTTCACCACCGCAGTGGCAGGTACACGTATACTGCGGCATCCGGTACCCTCACGCATAAATACCCTTACATTGGGTTTGCTGTAGGTCAGTATTCCGTCAATATTCGGAAAGCTGCCGCTCTGGTTGCGGTACATCGCTTCATACTGGGTTGTGGTGGTATATCTGAATGCCGGATAACCTGTTGCCGTTGAGCCTTTTTGGTTTTCATAATAAACCAGCAGCGTAAAATCGGGATCGTAGAAAAATGGTGTGCTGAGAGGAATCATGTTGTAACCTGGCCCGACATAATTGATCGAACCATTGAATACCTGGGTCATGTTCGCCGGGTTCGGTTTAGTTGCAGTAGCCAGGACAGAGTCATTGACCAGTGCCATGAAAATCCTCTGATTTGTCATCAGGTATCCTGCAGTGGTTGTGGAAAGGTCAAAGCCGATGGAATCGATATACCCCATTGCATTGTATTTCATCAGCAATCCACTCCAGCCATAGTCGTAATAGCCATAAAAAGGTATGTTGTATTGTCCGGTGGTGCCGGTCCCCTGTACAATTGCCACATGGGTCTCTGCACCCGTTTCCGCATAATAAGTTGTATTGGCAAACAGCGGCGGGGTAATCAGTGAATTGCCCATTGCGATGGGAACAGCAGCTGTGGGCTGGTCATACCAGTAGACCGTATTGGTACTTTGGGCTGTCAGGGTGGCAGGAAACCCTGACATCACCGTATCGTTGGTGGTTATCGGAGGATCCGGAAGGGTAAATGACTTAACCTGTTTCTTCAGGGTATCATTACCCATGGAACTTACAAGGGTATCTCCCGGCAGGTTTGTCCAGGCAGTGATTAGAAACGTTGTATCGCTGACAGTGGAAAGGTTTACCGGAGTACTGAATGTAAACTCAATGGTATCACCAGGCAACAGTAAGCCAGGCACAGGCTCAGTAACCGGGGTGGATTGACCACTCAGGAGGTACGATGCTGTCAACCCGCTCATGATATTGGCAGTTCCGTGATTCCGAATCTTTAATTTTACGGTTTCATTCCCCAGGCCACAACCATGGTTTGGTGAAGTCAATGCCACCGGGCCTGCATCAAACGGCGGGATAAGTTTGATTGTCATGTCATCAATGCATGCCATAATCTGGGTGGTGGTGGCAACAGGAGGGCTATAGGCATAAAAACCAAGATGATATTGCCCGGTGACCGGAACAGTAAACTGAACGGTTGCTTTCTGATAAGCCGCATTGCTGAATCCAGGCAGGCTGATCAGCATTGTAGCCATCGATGCAACATTGCTGGCTGTACCCAGTTTCACATCAACGCTTTGGGAATAAGTGGCATCAGACGTTTTATACCAGAACGACAGTTCATAGGTGCGGTTGGCTTCGAAAGTAAAACAGCGTGAGAAGAACCAGTCGTTGCCCGCATTGCTCTGGTTGCATTCGTAGCCCATATAAATCATCCCGGTCCTTGAATTTGCCGTGCTTCCGAAGAAGTGCCAGTATGAGTTGTCATTGTTGACATCCAGATAGGTATACGGTCCACGAATAGGATCATCAATCTCAAAACTGGTGTAATAATCCTCTGCATAAAAATCGTGGCTGTTGAAAATCACATAGTTGCTGATGGTATCATTGAACAGGTTTTCATCCAGTGGCAGAGAGGTGTAGAAAGTGAAATGATAGAGACCGTATGCTGAAAGATTCGCCAGTGTTGTGAACCTCAATGTATCCGTGGTTAGGGGAGGTATATTTTTATTGAATGTTTCTGTGACCGGAGGATATCCGTTTATCTGATAGGTAGCTGAGAATGAAGTAACAGGATCAGAGCCGTTGTTGCGTATAAGGAGTTCCATTTCCTCCTGGGCGCCAAGGACACAACTGCTCCTGGGCCAGAGTACACTGGTAAACAAGATGTCTTTAGCAGGTGGGGTGTACTCATCTGCCCCGATATCAGGCGTGGTAATGCTCCTGGGTTCCCAGTCAAAGTCATCGGTAATGGCGGATACAGGGGTTCCCTGGTTATTCATCGGGATGCTGGATACGTGCAGATTGCTGCTGGAAGTGAATCCCGGGTTGATGGATACAGAGTTGGTGTCCACGCCGCTGGCCGATTTCCACATCGAAAGGTTGCTGATGGTACCGTTCCACCAGCCCCAGTTGGTTGTAGCAACCGAGTACAGATTGTTGTAGTTCGACCTGGTGATGGCCGCCGGCGCATTGATCCTTACACAAAAGGCTCCGCCTGTATTGGCAAAGACGTTATTGAGCAATACGATGTTGCTTGCGGTAGAGAGGAAAAATGCGTGCCCGGCATTGCTGGTCGGAGATGTGATGTTAACGGTATTATGATAATAATTCTGATAATTGGCATTGCTGAGATAAATCCCGTAAACGAAGGTAAAACCACCGATCTCCGCGATCATATTATTGGCAACCAGTGCCTCCCTGCCAGGAAGTGCCGTACAGGTTGCCATGTAAATCCCGTAAGTACCAAGAGGGGCGTGGATGTGGTTTTTCACTACCTGCATCTCATTCTGGCAGTAATTCAGGTACATACCGTGGTAGTAAGTGTTGGTTGTACCGTGGATCGCTTCGGTCTGGGAGAAGATATAGTTTGAACTGATGACGGGGGCATCCTGATAACGGAGGTCTATCGCCCTGTAATACTGATTGATGAAGGAGTTGGAGTCGATGACCGTGGCTGGTTCAAGGATTGATGTAGAGGGCCCATAATAGAGGAATCCGTAGGATCCGTAAAGAAAATGATTGAGCCTGTAAACATTGTCTGAATCGTTGGAAGTGGTGCCTGAACCACTGTATACAAGACAGATCGAAGTTGAGTTGACAGATACCTGCGGTCCGATGATTTTGTTGCCGGTAAACCTGTTTCCGGTGGATCCTCCACCAATGACAATGACATTGCCAAAGGTGCTGTTTTCAGCCTGAAAAGTAAGATATTCAAATCTCAGGTGCTTGGCACCGTCCAGCTTGAGCACGAAATTATCGGTAGTCCCGAGTGCGTTGTACTTGATTACGACATCATCAGGATTCATGGTTGAGGACCTGAAGGTGATGGTATTGGTGGCATTGGCACCCGGAATATTCTGGAAAGTCATCTGGGTCTGAAAGACCCCCGGTAGCAAACTAAAGACTACGGGCCCCGACATTCCACATTGTGCTATTGCCTGCAGGGCATCATTGATTGTCGTAAAATCGGCTGTGGGGGAATTTCCGACAGTGTATGTTCCGTTCAGGATAGCCTGACATATAAAACCTGAAGAGGTTGCTGTATCGTTGTTCGGATTCTGGTCAGTGCTGTCGTTCGGAAGCTCAGCCCATGCCTTGACTGCATAAGAGCCTGGAGTCATCATTTCCGTACCTATGGTGACGGAACCTGATGAAAGATATGGCGGGATAGATCCTGTCCAGTAATAAGGAGGGCGCAGCTGCCCGTTGTAAGTATAACGGATGGTTGCTTTGGTAATGGTATCAGTACCGTGGTTCTTCAGAAATACCCTCACCGGATTATTGCCTGCAATAGCACTACCGGTGGGTTCAATGATCTGCGAAACACCGATATCATACTGATAATTAGTCACCTGAAATC
>JAWOGX010000251.1:0-8554 GCA_046496455.1 Bacteroidales bacterium
CATCTCTAATGAGGCTTTAACCCTGGGGGAATAGCTTTGCAGCGTTAATGAATACACGTTGCTATGTGCGGTATTGCCGGGATTTTTGACTTATCGCTTTCAGGGGAAAAAGCCAGGGGTATCATGGAGATGATGCTCAGGAGCATGGAGCATCGTGGACCAGATTTTTCGGGGATTTATGAGGATATGCCACTGATACTCGGGCATAACAGGCTCTCGATTATTGATCTGTCCGATGCAGCAAACCAGCCGTTTACCTACATGAGTGTTGTTATCGTGCTGAATGGTGAGATTTACAACTATAAAGAGCTAAGGCTGGAACTTGAGCAGCTGGGTTATCGTTTCAGAACCCAATCGGATACCGAAGTAGCAGCAGCAGCATATCTTGCATGGAGGGAGTCTTGTGTTGAACGTTTTATCGGGATGTGGGCAATGGCAATCTGGGACACTGAGGAGAAAAGCCTGTTCTGCTCACGCGATCGTTTTGGGATAAAGCCATTCAGTTATATTCATCAGGGGGAAAGATTTTATTTTGCCTCAGAATACAAGGCGCTCAGAAAGTCACCTGTGTTTGAAGCAGTATTGAATGAACAGCAGATTGCCAGGGGATTGAACCTGGGTTGGACTTCCTATAACGAAGAGACTTATTTTGAGCAAATCAAAAATCTTCCGGCGGCATGCAATCTCATTTTGAACAACAAGGGTTTGAAAATTAAAAAATACTGGGATATCGATCTGATGCGGAAGGTAGAACTCACCGAAGAGGAGAAGGAAGGTCGTTTTCTGGAACTTTTTCGTGATTCCGTCATGCTTCAGATGCGCAGTGATGTAAAGTTGGGCACTTGTCTGAGCGGTGGCCTGGACAGTTCATCCATTTTGTCGATGGTATCCCAACTTTGCCATGGCCAGCCCATGGATGCCTTTACCATTTATTACGATGGCAGGGGAGAAGTTGATGAAAGGTCCTGGGCAGAAAAGGTCATTGCGAAGTATGACACGATCCGCTGGCACACCTATAAGCCTTCCGATGATGAATTGCTTGATGCATTTGAAAAGACGCACTACCATATTGAGGTTCCTCTATCGGGTTCATCACCGGTTTCACAATATTTTGTCATGCAGGCGGCAGCTGAGCAAAATGTCAAAGTGTTGCTTGACGGCCAGGGTGCAGATGAATACCTTGCCGGATACATGCATGCATTTGACCGGCTTATCGGGCAAAAAATTGCCAGGATGCAGCTGATGCGCGCTTTTAAAGCCTTGTACTGGCATCAGAAAAGGCACAGGCTGTCAAAATCCGAATTTGCTTATTTGATATTGAAGAGCCTGATTGCCAGTACATCGGGAGAACAGAAGTTTTTTCAGTATGCGTATAAAAATAAACTCGAGCAGGTACTGACACTGCCCGGCCATGAGATTCCTTTTTCAATCAATGGGGTAGTTACCGACAATAGCTTTGATCATTACCTTTATCATCAGGTATTTACAACGAGTCTTCCGGCATTGCTCCATTATGAAGACCGGAACTCAATGGCATTCAGTATAGAATCACGTGTCCCCTTCCTTGATCACCGGCTTGTGGAATTTTGCTTTCAATTGGGTAATCATGAGAAGATCAGGGAGGGGGAGACCAAGAAAATCCTGCGCAACTCCTTAAGTGGGATCTTACCGGATGCAATCAGAGACAGGCAGGATAAGAAGGGTTTTGTGACGCCCGGTGAGGACAAATGGCTTAGAGGGCCCCTCAAAAGCCTGTTGCATGTCGATTTTCAGGATCACCCTTTCATTTCTCATGAAAAAGCCACCAAAGTTATTCAGGAATACATCCTTGGAAAAAGGTCCAACAGTCTGCTTGTCTGGAGGCTTGTCTCTTTAAATCACTGGCTGAAAAGAATTTAGCCAATACCAATTGAATTTTCAGCCAGATTCCTCGGCCTGGTTTTGTGTTTTGATCACCCCAAACCTGAGTGGAATGACCAATGCTACAAGCAGGATAGGATTGGTAAGTATTGAATTGTATGACAGCAGGTAGAGTGAGACCATTACGCCAAAAATGACCATCATGGCAAGGAGTTCTTTCCGATGCCTGTAATAGATGAAGCCTACCTGAACCAGCAGCCAGAGCAGGGTCAATAATCCGGCGAGCCCGGAATACATAAGGGTTGACACGAGAAAGTTGTTTCGGAATTGAACAGATTCGGGTTCAGGTTCTGAAAAAGTGCCCGGCCAGTGAGTCCCAAGATAGGCAAATCCAGCTCCGAACAGCCGGGTTTCGCGGGAGTACCCCTTGTATAAGTCCAGAGTTGTGCCCCAGCGCTCTCTACGGTACTCATAGGCCTTAAAGGTCCATGACCCCGGATCATCATTCACGGCTATGTTTTCCTGCTCGACAAGTACAAATGCTATTCTGTCTTTCATGGCCTGGTGGTCAACCGGATGTTTGCCCCAGAGCCTGTCGTACCAGCGCTGCAAATCAGCCTGCTGGTAAAATGTTGAAAGGTGGGCAAATGTAATCATGGTCATTTCAGATTTGAAATGGTAGCTGTCAAACCCCAATTCAGCGATCCATTGTTCCTTTTTTTCAGCCTTGACAAAATTGATTGCCCAGGTACCAAGGATTGCAGAGAATCCAATCACAAGGATGATCACATTGAGGTTTCTGATGAGGTTATAATTGTGAGCGCGGCTTTTGTGCACCAGGAAATAGATACGGAGCAAAATCACTGAGAAAAAAAGCAGTATCATGATCAGAAGCCCCTTCTTGGATCCACTCCAGATGACAGTATAAAACATGATAAGGAAGGATGCATGGTACAAAATATCCATCAGCAACCCGTTTTTTTGTCTGAACTTGAAGAGCATTACCCCGATCATGGCCGCAACGATGGCTGCAATAAACTGATCTGTATTTAACACCATGGATGTCCCCAGGGCCATTTGTTCCCGTTGAAACATGGATGGGATTTCCATTCCGCGCAGGTAAAACCAGAACTTTGCAAGTCCGGCCAAAGAAACGAAGGAGATGAGATAGAAAAGCGCCCTGAAGAAGTTGTTGCGGTATCTTATCAGGATTTGATGGGTGGGCAGCAGTGTAATCTGCATGCAAATCAAGAGGATTATCATTCCAAGGTTGATCAGTTCCTCCTTGAAGGCCCAGGTGTTGAAATCCGACCTTAGAATGGCCAGCAGGAAAAAGAGCAATACCAAACCCAGTGGGAAATAGACATGGAGCTTGGTAGGTCCGGAATCGGTGAAAACTGGACGATGGGTAAGGATAATGGCAACGGCTGCAAGTATTGCAATGGCAAGAGTTCCCAGCCAGAGCCAGTTAAAAAGAGGGAACGAGGCTTTGGCGATATAGAGGGCGGTGAGCAAACTCAGGAGGTCTGCAACCCGGTTGCTCCCTGTAAATATCTTGTTGGGTGTTCGCATGGTGACCGGTCTCAGATTATCGGATCAGTTCATCAACGATATGTTCAGATGCTTTTCCTGAGCCGTACAATTCCAGTTCAGGATGCACGGTAATATCTTTCAGATCATTGTATGCTTTGAGGATGCCGGTTTTCGTGACACCGGCAGGGATATTCGTACCGGTATCCACCAGTTCAGTCCATTCTGTTTCGTTGCGAAGGGTGATGCAGGCTTTTCCCATGAAGTATGCCTCTTTCTGTAAGCCACCGCTGTCGGTAAAGACCAGTTCAGCATGGCTCGTCAACCACAAGGATTCAAGGTATCCTACAGGTTCAGTGAAAATCAGTGAAGGGTAGACAGGATCGGGTTTCATTCGGTCAAGGATAGCCTTTGTTCTGGGGTGCAGCGGGATGACGACAGGCCTTTCTGTGGCAATTTGCCCTAATGCTCCGATAATAGCCCGGAGCGTGGAAGGGTCATCAGTATTGGATTGCCGGTGTATGGTGGCAAGGATGAACCGGTCAGGCAATTGGATTTCAGGTTTCACGGCTGCGGGGAGGAACCTGAGCGCAGCGTCAAGCATCACATCGCCCGTAATCACTATGGATGAGTCAAAATGCCCGAATCCTTCCCTGACCAGGTTTTCTTTGGCTTTATGGGTAGGGCAGAAGAGGATGGTGCTGATTCTGTCGGTAAGGATCCTGTTCACCTCTTCCGGCATCGACATGTCGAATGACCGGAGGCCCGCCTCGACGTGTGCAACGGGGATGTTCATCTTTCTGGCTGCCAGAGCACCGGCAAGCGTTGAATTGGTATCCCCGTAAACCATCACCCCATCTGGCTGTTCAATGCCGATCACCTCTTCCAGCTTCATAAGCATCATCCCTGTCATTGCCCCATGGGATAAACTGTGAATCCCAAGATGATAGGAAGGGGAGGGGATGTGCATCTGGTCGAAGAACACACGGCTCATATTGTCATCAAAATGTTGCCCGGTGTGGACCAGGACCTCCTTGATCATACCGTTCCGTTTGGCTATTGCAGCGCTTACGGCCGCTGCTTTGATAAATTGTGGTCTTGCCCCGATGACGGTGAGGATTTTCTTCATTTTGAAGCTGTTGTTTTGTTTTCAGGAAGATCTGCACCCATGCGATCATAACAAGCCAGAAGCCGGTATTTTTCCGTGTCCCAGTTGTATTCCTTCAGGGCCAGTGCCTTTGCCCGTTTGCCCATGGCTTCAGCCTCTTCCGGATGGTTGATCATCCAATGAATGGCTTCACTGATCTGACGTATATTCATAGGGTCAACGCAGATGCCGCAGTTGTGGCTTTCAATGATATTTTTCCAAAGCGGGAAATCGGAAGTGATGACAGGAATTCCCGCCAGCATGTATTCGAATAGTTTGGTGGGCAGCGCATCCAGGTGATTGGGTACAGGATGGAACAGCACCAGGCCGGCCATGGCAGAGGACATGATCCGGCTTACCTCCTCACGGCTGACGGTGCCATGGTAGATTATCCGTTTCCAGCCTTCAGTTTTTTGTAGTTCATTAAAAAGTTCTGATGATTCGACAGGTCCTGCAAGGTCCAGCACTATGTCATGATCCTCAACAGCTTCTACCATTTCTCTTATTCCCCGAATGGCCGTAATCCCTCCGATGTAGCAAAGGTGTGGCGGATCCGGTTTTAGTTGGGGAAGTTCGGATGCAAATTCTGCAGGAATGGGAAAATTTCTGACAAAATCCGTATTGGGGTTTATTTTTCCAAAGCGCTCTGCGATAAATGGGGTAGCAGCCAGGATGGCATCCAGACGGGCGGCCCTGCTGTTTTCGTACCATTCAACAAGATTTGCCACGATCCTGCGCAGCCAGGCCGGGATCCAGTATTTGGAAAGGATCTGACGGGGAACATCTTCATGCACATCATAAACCACCCTGAACCCTTTTCTTTTCAGTTTCATTGATACAAGCAGAAATTCCGGGTCGTGAAAATGTACCACATCGGGATTGAGTGCAATGATTTGCCTGGCAAGCTCTCTTGGTGCCCTGATCATCCTTCCGATCCTTGATTTGTAAGTTACGGGTACGATCCGGATGTTAATGCCTTTGTCTGTCACCGATTCACCTTTCCCGGCAACGAGAAGTGTAACCTGATGTCCTGCTTCAGCCAATGCAACGCACTCTTTTACAAATATTCTGACATCTCTGGGCGGGTGGGCAGTTGTGACATGGCAAATATGCATTCTTTACAAGCTTATGTGAAACCGGAAAAGGGATTGATAGTGCAAACCTACGATTTTTTCAGTTTCTCTTCCCTGGATTTCTCATACTGGAGTGTGATGCGAAGCATGATTAGCCAATATAACAAATAGAGAATCAGATTGATCAGGGTAAAGGTTTTAAAAAAGTCAGTTTCCGGCAAATTTCTCAGTAAAATGAGCGACAGGATGGAGAGGAAATATAAGAATTGCCAGATTGCCCCGATGCGCACCTTTTCCATTGCGATAATCAGGGTGCTCAGCGGGGAGACCACAAACTGAATCATAAATGCTGGTGCAAGAATCGCAGAGTAATAACCTGCAGTTGCCCATTGTTTGCCGAAGAGAAATGCAAACAGGGGTTTGCCCGCGAGGTAGAAAAAAGCGATGATCAAGATAGCTGCTGCAACCGATACCATCGTAATTTTCAGAAAACCGGGAAGAATGCGCTGGTTGAGATTACGTTGCTCAGCAAATTTCTGCAGGAGAACCTGTGACATTGCTGTTGTGATAAGCGCAAGTGGCAACAGAAGAACCTGCCTGGAAAGGTCAAACTGAGCAGTGGTGTTGGCCGAATAGAAACTGTTTACCATCAGGATCGGCACCATCAGGCTGAACGTATTCAGAAGTGCCGGCAGCGCCTGAAACACCGGAAAATCCTTGTACCTTAGAGCAACAGCCTTTATATCATGCATCCCTGTCTCCTTGAATGTGAACCCCCTGGATGAGGCTTGTCGGATAGTCAGTAAGAAGTGTGCTAACCTGCCGGTGATGTCACCCCATAACAGGGCACCGCTCCAGGAAAATATACCCCCGGTGCCCTGGAACGCCCCTTCAACCACCCGTCTTCCAACTCTGTTGATGGCCGAAGCCCTGAAAGCCTTTTTCCGGATCAGCCAGAAATTCAATGTTTGCGCTGCACTGAAGAAAAATACACCCGGGGGGATCAGGTAAAGCCAGGCTTGTTTTCCCTCTGGCCAGGTGATCCAGCCGGCAGTCAAACCGGGAAAAATACCGATAAAAATCAAAAAAAACAGGGAAAATGTCAGGTTGATCAGCAACGATAGGATTACCAAATGGTTGGCGTCACTTTCCTTTTCGGGCAAAACAATGGTTGTTTCGTATCGTAATGTGGATATGACAATGAGGATAGATGTAATGCTTTGATATACAGCAAACAGAGCAAAAGTATCAGCATCAAAAATCCTTCTTAATATGGGTTGAAGAAGTACCGGAATAGCCTGTGCCAGTGTGGTGCCTGTCACAAGAACAGAGAAATTCCTGATAAAACCCTGTTGTTTGAGAATATGAAGCATTAGCGGTGTTTCAGAATGCAAACCTATAACTTTTAAAATTAATGATGATTTTACTTGCATTTCAAATGCATATGCCCTAATTTAGTGAACTCAAATACATTGCGGAAAAGTGAGGATGATTCAACATAAAATCAGTGATAAGTCATATTAATGATAATATACCATGATTATGAGAAAATTGCTACTTATTCTATCCGCATTGCCGCTTATGCTCACCAGCGAAGCACAAACCCTTGACCGCAGCACACTTGCAACAGCCGGTGACTATTTTGTCAAACCAGGGATGCAGCTATCCTGGACTCTTGGCCAACCTTCACTGGTTGAGACCTTTGTCAAACCGTCGGTAGTACTGATGCAGGGTTTTCAGCAGGCGGACATTATGACCAATGTGCCCCCGGTAATTCAGGGACCATTTACGGTTACCGTATATCCGAATCCTTCTTCAGACCGCTTCACTATCCAGCTCTCTGCCCAGACAGAAGGGGAAGTGGGATACAGCCTGTTTGATATCTCCGGGAAACTGGTTGCTTTTGTTGAAAACGGCATTACTGCACAAGGGCAATGGTCCATTCAGCAACCGGTTGATGCGCTTGCACCGGGAGTTTACTACTGCCAGGTGCGGTTTGAAGGTACCGATGGTTCGTATAGAATCCATCACAGTAAGTTGTCTGTATTATCTCATTGATAATCTTTGCAGAATCTGAGCCGGCCGAAGCCGGGCTGCTGCATTGTTTTGGCTGTCCGGTATATTACCAATAACCAAATTTCTGTGGTCATGAGAAATTTCATTCTACAAAAAAATTACAGGATTATTTTGGTGGGGGTGATGATGTTTTTGTTCAATTTTACCGCAGTGTCGCAGACACTGACCTATCTTTCAACCATTCCACCCTATGCTGGTGGCAACGGTTCAGCAATGATAACCTTCAATGTGAAGGCAAAGCAGACGATAAAGATCAAGGAGATGTACTGTTCTTTTTCGGCAAGCACCGCGCAAACCACGCTCATCTGGTACAAGACCGACTCTATCAATGGTACTCCCTCTGTATCCACCGCCTCCGGATGGATACAGGCACATTCCTACTACCACACCCCTGCGGTCTCCGGAAACGGGACCATGGTTATCATTTCTGATACTACCCTTAACATTCAGATTCCTGCTGGAGCCGTGTATGGTTTTGCCATATCGGGAACCTCAGTAAGATACTCAGGGACCGGGTCAACGCCACTTACCCCATGGCTCTTTGAAGATTCAAATATCTACATCAACACAGGCCCCAATGTGGGATATGGAGGAACACTCACATCCACAATTGCTTACCGTCACTACAACGGGAAGATTGGTTACGTGGTGGTTCCCCAGCAGACAGATGTTGCTCTGGAAGCGTTGCAGTCACCCGGAGATAGTGTGTGCAGCGGTTCACAACCTGTAGTTGTAACACTCAAGAACAACGGGCCAAGTGATCTTCAGGATGTGCAGATTCATTGGAGTGTGAACAATACACCCCAGCCGGTTTACAACTGGACCGGCAGATGCTCCGTGACTTTCAGCCAAGCTGTGCGGAACGCTT